>NZ_SOGU01000068.1:0-3994 GCF_004403275.1 Cryobacterium sp. TMT4-10 | reverse complement strand
TAAATTTCCGACGTGATGCGGTCATGCTGATCTCTACTTTCAGTAGTCCCTCATTTTAAGAGGGCCCACTGTCCGAGAACTCCGCGGCAGGTCACACGCCCACGCTCCTTGAAAAAAGTCTTCTCCCAAGCTGCACTGTCCCCAACGTGCCATCGCGCGCAATGCGGAGTGGTTCAACGCTCGCGGAAGAGAACTAATTGGACGCGACCAATGGGCGCCCGCGACGCTTTGACATGAAGAACCCGCTCGCGGGTTCCTTCGACATCGCAGTCAACGAGCGCGTCCAAGTTAAGGTCGTCTATGAAACCAAAATGTGGCACCCATGCATCCACACGGGCACACGTTCCAGCTCGCCGGGACCGGTGCAAGAAGACGACACAGTCATCGACTGTCCAAAGGAATCAGTGACATTCGAGTTCCAGGCGGACAATCCTGGGCAGTGGCTCACCCGCTGTCGGCGACCTGCTGGTCGAACCATGCGTCTAGCCGATCTGCGTCGCTGGACCGGCCGAGCCAGACTCTAGCTCCGCGCTTCGGCCTGGAGGGTTTTCAGGGCTGAGCGAAGGCGAGTATCGGCATCGGTGGCAACCTCTTGAATCGCCGAGGAATCGCTGAGCTGCACCATGGTCTGCGGGTCGATTGCCTGGACCACGGTCACCGTGGCATCTGGGCCACGCCGAACGACAACATTACAGGGCAGCAGTAAGCCCATGTCCGGTTCAGCGGTGAGGGCGCGTTGAGCCAGCACCGGATTGCAGACGCCGAGAATGACGTAGTCGCCGAGAGTCTGAGCGCTTTCGACCCCCAATTTGGCTTCGAACGTGGATCGGACATTGATTTCCGAGAGGACGCCGAAGCCCTGTTCGGTCAGCAATTCTCGAGTTCGATGCACCGCTTCTTCGTAAGGCAGGGCGACTGTGACGGTATGTGCGTAACTCATGGGGTTCTCCAATGATTGTTTCTTTGATTGCGCTATAAAACAGTGTGTTCGCGACGGGTTTAGGTCGCTTCGATGATGCCCATCATTCCTTGGTCTTCGTGGTCGAGGATGTGGCAGTGGTACACCGTGGTACCGGCGAAATCGTCAAAGGAGATGCGCACTCTGGCGCTACCGTTCGCGGGCACGTTGACTACGTCCTGCCAGATGACACCTTTCACGGGGCGGCCTGCTTGTTCGATGAGCTGCATCGGCCAGACGTGCAGGTGGAACGGATGATCCATCGGACTGGTGTTGGTGAGCGTCCATTCCTCGACGGAACCGCCCCGCACCTTCACATCTACCCTCGATGGATCAAAGGGGTTTCCGTTGATTGTGAAGCTCATCATGCCCGAGCCCATGCCTCCACCACCCATTCCCATGGCAAGGGTCAGTTCTCGTCTCGCTGTGACCGTGGCGGTTCGAAGATCGCGGGGCGCGGTCTGCTCGGGCACTGGGGCAGGGGCGGCAGCTTGCGCTCCGGTGACGTTCAGGGTGAGCAGGTCCGCGCCCGAGGACGCGACCTGGGTGCCGCCCATCATGCCCGAAGCGGCGCCCCTGTCCACGGGAAGCGTACGCAGAATCGATGCCCCGGCCGTTGTAGTAACAAGGAGATCGGCCCGATTGCCTGGCGTGAGGACGATCTCCTCAACATCCTGCGGACTCGCGAAGCGCCCGGAGTCCATCCCGAGCAGTTGCAGGTGTTGTCCGTCCAAACGCAGCCGAAGGTATCGGGAAACGCAGGCGTTGATGATTCTCCACCGTTCGCGTTCCAACGGTCGGACATTCAGGCGCGGGGTGAGCTGACCGTTGACCAGGACCAAGTTGCCTTCCCTGCCAGCCATTCGATCCATCGGGGAAACCGTCTGAACCCTCCCTGACCCGTCAAGGCTGACGTCTGAGATGACCAGGATTCGTTCCCGGCTGACCGGGATGGGGTTAGGGTCCTCGACGACGATCGCCCCGTACAGGCCGCCAAAGACCTGGTCAGCTACCATCCCGTGGTGATGGGGGTGATACCAGAAAACGCCCGGCGGGTGATTCTCCGGCAGCAGGTACTCGTACTCGAAACCAGTGCCCGCCTCAACAGCAACGAAAACATTGTCGCTATTACCCTCCGGGGAGACATGCAGGCCATGAACATGCAAATTGGTGGCAACGCTCAAGCCATTTCGAAGGCTCAGGCTCAGCCGATCACCCGGGCGGAGGAACAGGGTCGGCCCGGGAAGACCACCGTTGTAGGAAAGCGCCCTCGCCTGCCTGCCGGCGATCCGCACCTGGCCCTCAGCCGCTTCGAGTTGCACCTGCAATCGACCGTTGGCGCTTCGGAGCAGTTGCGGTTCCACAGACTTCGGCCCTGCGACGGGACTCGACCCGGAATCCCAATCCCAGAGTAAGCCAGTCCCGCCGACAACGGTCCCTGCAACGCCCAAGCCGCCCAGCACGAGCACGTTTCGCCTGGAAAGGGGCTTCACGGCTTGCTCTCACCGAGCACGCTCAACCGTTCCTGATATTGCTCGGTGGGCACCTCGCCATTGGCGTAGCGCTCATCGAGGGCCTGTCGGGCAACGCTCTTCGCAGGCCGAGCAGGCAAGATCCCCGCGTCTTCAGCCGAGGCGTCCCGGCGTGATCTACTGCCGAAGGACCGTACCGCCCAGATCACGAGAAGCACAACTCCAGCGGCCACCGACAGTCCCAATATTCCGCCCCAGCCCTGCATGTTGAACCCGTTTCCCCACATCATCCTGTGACTCCTTCAACATTCGCTGCGCGATGGCCCGGTGTGCCCGTCGCCCTGCTTCCACGCTATTTTGGAAATACCCCGTTGGGTATATTGCTCTTCTTTTCGGATGATACTCCCGGCCAGTTCCGGGTCGAGGGCTCCGGCTCCGGCTACAGCTACTCCGGAGTGGGCGGGTTGAACGCGTTGATCGGTATCGTGCCCACGACGGCGTCAACGCCGGTCACCATCGGATCCCAACTCCAACTGGTCTCAGGGTATTTGATACCTCTCGAGGTATCATCACGCGTGACAGGCGTAACACACCTGCAAGAAAAGAGGAGTGGGCCATGATGTGGGGATACGGCGGGAATATGGGCTGGTCGTGGCTGTTTGGGCTGCTCCTGGTGATCGGAATCGTGTTGCTGATCGTGGTTGCCGTGCGAGTGTTCAGCCGAGGCGGCAATCGAGGCGGCGACCCGGGTGCAACTGGACCGGACCCTCGTCGGAGCCGGGCTCGTCAGATTCTCGATGAGCGATACGCCAAGGGTGAACTGACGGCCGAGCAGTACCGTGAACAGGCCCAAGTCCTCGGCGAGAACCGATAATGGGACGGATACGGACGCAGATTCGGCGCCGATTCGCCGCAGTTCTGAAGTCTCGAGGCAATGGCGCTTAAAAACCTGTTGCGGGTGCCCGTGAGGCGAGACTTGCTTGAATCGCGTCTAGGGGCGTGGGTCAGTAACGGCAAAGTTTAAAACGCCGCCGGATTTCCCGTCCTTGGCCGTGGGGTCTGGGNCTGGCGCGGGCGTGAACAAGCGATTCCGGGCGTTCGAGCCGGCGGCGGTGATGTTGGTACCGCCGTCGTTGGATGAGTGGCTGCCGCAGAATCACCTCTCCCGTTTCATCGCGGACATCGTCGAAACCCAGCTGGATCTGAAGAAGTTCTACGCGTCCTACGCGAAGACGAAGGGCCAGCCGCCTTACGACCCTCGGCTGATGGTCCGTGTCCTGCTTTACGGGTATTGCGTGGGTGTTCGGTCGTCACGGGAGTTGGAACGTGTCTGCGTGGATGTGGTCGCGTTCCGTTGGCTGGCCGCGCAGCAGGCGCCGGATTTTCGCTCCATCGCCCGGTTCCGCAAACGGCACCTTTCCAGCTTGGGGAACGTGTTCTTGCAGGCGTTGGAGCTCTGCCGCGCCGCCGGAATGGTGTCATTAGGGCAGGTCGCGTTGGACGGCACCAAAGTGCGCGCGAACGCGTCCCGGCGCAAGGCCATGAGTTACGCCCGCCTGACGGA
>NZ_SOGU01000017.1:0-15207 GCF_004403275.1 Cryobacterium sp. TMT4-10 | reverse complement strand
GCGCTACATCAAGCCGGACTTCGTGCACGTGTTCGTCGACGGCCGGATCGCCGAGCAGGGCGGCCCCGAACTCGCCGACCGCCTCGAAGACGAAGGCTATGACCGTTACCAGAGCGCCGCGGTGGCCAGTTGAGCCCGGACACGGCCGGCGTGGCGTCGATGGAGTTCGTTCAGCCGGCGGAGTCGACGCTGGGCGCGGCGCGCTTCGAAGAAGTGCGGGAGGCCCTCAAGGACGTGATCGACCCGGAGCTCGGCATCAATATCGTCGACCTCGGGCTGATCTACGACCTGGGCTGGGATGACGAGAACAACGCCCTGATCATCCACATGACCCTCACCTCGGCCGGCTGCCCGCTGACCGACGTACTCGAGGAACAGACCGGGATCGCCCTGGACGGCGTCGTCGACGCCTTCCGGATCAACTGGGTCTGGATGCCGCCGTGGGGCATCGAGAAGATCACCCCCGACGGCCGGGAGATGATGAGCGCCCTGGGCTTCACGATCTAGCCGCACTGGGGCCCGACTGGGCCGGTACAACGGGTTGATAGTTTGGTAGTCCCTCATTCTTTTTGCCTCTCTGATCAACAGGACCCCTCGTGCCCCAGCCTGCCCGCGCCGCCGGAACATCCGTCGCCCACGCCGCCCGCCGCGACCTGCTCGCCTGGCGCAACGCCGTGTTCGCGATCTTCCTGATCAGCGGCCTGTCCCTGGCCACCTGGATGTCCCGCATCCCGGCCGTGCGGGACGGGCTGCAGCTCTCGACCGCGGAGGTCGGCATCGTCATCTTCGGGCTGTCCGGGGGGTCGGTGGTCGGTCTGCTCGGCGCGGTCACGCTGCTGGCCCGCTTCGGCGCCCGTCGCGCCATGGTGCTGAGCGTGGCGCTGTCCACAGTCGGGCTGGTCACCGTGGGCGTCGGGGCGAGCCTGCTGGCGTCGACCGGGCTGGTCTTCGCCGGTCTCGCGCTCGTGGGCATCGGCATGGGAGCACTCGACGTCATGATGAACGTCGAGGGGGCGGCGGTCGAGCGCGAGATCGGCAAGACCCTGATGCCGCTGATGCACGCCTGCTTCAGCTTCGGCACCGTCATCGGCGCCCTCCTCGGCGCCGGGGCGTCCTTCGTGGGGCTGCCGGTGTTCTGGCACCTCGCCGCGATCTCGATCCTCGTGCTGGCCACGGCCGTCATCGGCGTGCGCTCGATCCCGCAGCGGCCCGAACTGGGCGACGAGCTGCGAGGGGCCGAAGCCCCCGCCCCGAGCTGGCGGGCCCGGCTGCGCGCGAGCCTGTCGGTCTGGAGCGACCCGAAGATCCTGCTGATCGGAACCATCGTCCTCGGCATGACGTTCGCCGAGGGGTCGGCCAATGACTGGCTGGCGCTGGCCGCCGTCGACGGGCACGGCCTGAGCAACACCGAGGGCGCGATCGTCTTCGGCGTCTTCGTCAGCGCGATGACCGCCGGCCGCATCGTCGGCGGCCCCATCCTGGACCGGTTCGGCCGAGTGCCGGTGCTGCGGGTATCCGCGCTGGTGGGCATCGTCGGGCTGATCCTGTTCATTCTGGCGCCGGGCGGATGGACGCTGTACGCCGGTGCGATCCTCTGGGGGCTGGGCGCCTCGCTGGGCTTCCCGGTGGGCATGTCGGCGGCCGCCGACGACACGAAGAATGCCGCGGCGCGGGTGAGCGCGGTCGCCATGATCGGCTATTTCGCCTTTCTCGTCGGCCCGCCCGTGCTCGGCCTGCTCGGCCAGGCCTGGGGCATCCTCAACGCTCTCTACCTGATCCTCGCCCTGATGGTGCTGGCCGGCCTGGCCGCGCCCGCCGCGCGCGAGCGCAGCTACGCGCCCGCCTCGCCCACCGCGCCCGTCTCCTAACGAATTCGACGGAGATTTTGCTGTAAAAAGCCGGTTTTGGGCCGTTTGGGGCCCAGATCGGCAAAATCTCCGTCGAATTGGTTCACCCGGAGCGGGCGGGAGCGGCGGGCGGGACGCACGGGTGGGACGCACGGGTGGGGCGCACGGGGGCGTCCGGGTGGGCGAACGGATGCCCCGGCGCGGTTAGGCTCGAACGGTGCGCCTTGTGATTGCGAAATGCTCCGTCGACTACGCCGGGAGGCTGAACGCGCATCTGCCGCTGGCCACCCGCCTGCTCCTGCTCAAGTCGGACGGCAGTGTGCTCGTGCACTCTGACGGCGGCTCGTACAAGCCGCTCAACTGGATGAGCCCGCCGTGCAGCCTGGCCCTGACCGAGCCGGACGACGAACAGACGGATGCCGGCGTCACCGCGGTCTGGACGGTCACCCACGCCAAGACCGCCGACCAGCTCATCGTGAGCATCTTCGAGGTGCTGCACGACTCCGCCCACGAGCTCGGGATCGACCCCGGGCTGATCAAGGACGGCGTCGAAGCGCACCTGCAGAAACTCCTGGCCGAGCACATCCACCTGCTCGGCGACGGTCACACCCTCGTGCGCCGAGAGTACATGACCGCGATCGGCCCGGTCGACATCCTGGCCAGGGACGCCGACGGCGGATCGGTCGCCGTCGAGCTCAAACGACGCGGCGACATCGACGGCGTCGAGCAGCTCACCCGCTACCTCGAGCTGATGAACCGCGACCCGCATCTGGCCCCCGTGGCCGGGGTTTTCGCGGCCCAGATCATCAAGCCGCAGGCCCGCACACTGGCCGAGGATCGCGGCATCCGCTGCCTCGTTCTGGACTACGACGCCATGCGCGGACTCGACGACACCCAGTCCCGGCTCTTCTAGGGCTGGCGGGCTCACTTTTTTAATTCGTGCAGGCGTTTGCGGCTGGGCCCCCTAGTATTAGCGAGTGAAATCGACATTGACTCGCACCTGGAGTGCCATACTTTTTGACCTTGACGGAACGATCACCGATTCCGCCCCGGCCATCACCAACTCACTCGCTCGCACCTTCGCACTTCTCGGTCGTCCGGTTCCCACCGACACCGAACTGCTCTCCTACGTGGGCCCGCCCCTGCTGGCCGCGTTCAGCGAATACGCCGGGATGACCCCCGATGAAGCCGTCGAGGCTCTCGCCGTGTACCGCGCCGATTACCAGGAACGGATGCTGGACACGGCCGTGTACCCTGGCGTCGCCGGGCTGCTCGAGCGCATCCACGAGGCGAAGATCCCGATGGCCCTCGCCACCAGCAAGCCGGAGCACCACGCCGTCGCCGTGCTCGAGCACTTCGACCTGGGGAAGTACTTCACCGCGATGGTCGGTTCCTCGGACACCGAGACCCGCAGCTCCAAGGCCGACATCGTGGAAGAGGCGCTGTCGCGACTCGGCACGGTCGGGGCCGACCTCGCCACTCCCGTCATGGTCGGCGACCGCCGGTACGACGCCGAGGGGGCTGCCGCGCACGGCGTCCCGACCATCCTCGTGGAGTGGGGCTACGGCTCCCCCACCGAGGCCGTCGGCGCGACCGCAACCGTCTACTCCGTCGACCAGCTCGCCAAGTTGCTCCTCGGCTGACCTCCGCCCTACCGTTCGATCCGCCCAACCCGCCCGCCCGCCTAGCGTCACCACCAAAAAGCACCGTCGTTCCCAGAACGAGGGTGCTTTTTGCGTGACTGCACGGGCGTCGCGCTTTCGAACGGTGAGCCGATGCGTCGGGTACGAAGGCCCGCTAGATGATGGCGGCGCGCAGGGCGGCCGCTGCGGCGGCGGGGTCCTCGGCGCCGTAGATCGCACCGCCGGCCACAGCGACCTTCGCCCCGGCGCGATGCACGGAGGCGATGGTGGCGACGCTCACGCCGCCGGCCAGGGAGAACGGTACCCGGGCGGTCTCGCCCTGGTTCAGCAGCGTCGCGAGGGAGAAGCCGGGCTCGGCCTGCTCGTCGAGGCCCGCGTGCATCTCGACGAAGGCGGCGCCGAGCGCGGTCACCTCGCGGGCCCGGGCCACCTTGTCGGCGACGCCGATCAAGTCGACGACGACACCCTTGCCATGCTTGGTCGCCGCGGCGACCGCTCCGACGATGGTGCTGTCTCCGGCCGTGCCGAGCACCGTGACCAGGTCGGCGCCGGCCGTGAACGCCATGTCGGCCTCGAGCTCGCCGGCGTCCATCGTCTTGAGGTCGGCGAAGACGGTCTTGTCCGGGTGCGCGGTCTTGACGGCGGTCACGGCCCGCAGGCCCTCGGCCTTGATCAGCGGGGTGCCGAGCTCGATGATGTCGACGTAGGGGGCGACCTTCGCGGCCAATTCGAGGGCGGCATCCGTGGTGAGTACGTCCATGGCGACTTGAAGCTTCATGATGGTCTTCTTTCCGGTTCGGGGTGAATCTGGATGGGTGCGGGGAGGGTGGGAAAGGGGCTATTCGAGGTTCGCGTGCCGGGGCCACAGCTCGTCGGCGGTGGCCCCGGATGCCGTCCACAGGCTGTGGAAGATCGCGTCGCCGAGCACGACCACGACCTGTTCGAACAGGCCGCCCGAGTACTGGATCGACAGCCGGCCGCCGTGGTCCTGCTTCTGCGCGGCGGGGATGACGACGGTCACAGCGGCCAGCGCTGCGAGGGGTGAAGCGGGCGCGGTCGTGATCGCGGTGACCCGCGCGCCGGCTGCCGTCGCCGTCTCGGCGGCCCGCACGATCGCTGCCGTGCTGCCGGAGCCGCTCGCGACCAGGAGCACGTCCCCGGCAGCGATGGCCGGCGTCGTCACCTCGCCGACCACGTGCACCTCCAGCCCCAGATGCATCAGCCTCATCGCGGTCATGCGCAGGGCCAGGCCGGACCGGCCGGCCCCGAGCACGAACACGCGGCGGGCGGCGCGGAGCTCCGCAGCGGCCGACTCTACCGACGCAGGGCCGCCGGAGGCCGTGCCGGCGGCAACGTCCGAGGCCAGGAACCGGCGAATGGCGTCGGCCTGTTCGGCCGCGATGGCGGCGAGGGAATCCGTCACGCGGAGAGGAACGGTGGTGCGTGTGGGCATTACCTCATCGTCTACTCTTTCGGACGGGTCTGCGGCCCACCGAACGAGCGGGTAACCTGCCCGTTCGGGTGGCAGCGTCCCTCGTGGGTAGGCTTTCCTCATGAACAGTGCGCCTCCAACCCACCCGATCGAACCGTGGGATTCACGCTCGGCGGCCGCGGAACGCGCCCGCGTGATCGCCGACCTCACCGACGCCCAGGCCACCACCCTCGAGTCCCTGCTCGCCGTGCTTCGCTCGAGCAGCACGAGCGACGCGTCGGCCCGGCAGACCGCGATCGACCTGGCGGCGAAGGCCATGGTGCAACTGCGCGCCGTCTCCGACCGGGACCGGTCCCTCTCCGAGGAGCCCGTGGCGCGGGCCTTCGAACGACTGCGCGACGACCTGCGCCCGCTGGTGCGGTTCGGGGGCCTCGACGTGCAGTTCATCGAGCCGCCGGTGAACGGCCGCGCCCTCCCGGGCGAGGTGGCCCACGCCGCCCGTGCGATCGTGCGCGGAGCCGTGCTCGCCCTGGTCGAGCAGCCCGGCGTCACCCGCGTGCGGGTGCACTGGGACTGCGACGGCAGCAACCTGCTGATCCACATCCGCGACGACGGCGCCGGCGAGCTCACCCCCGACAGCCCCAGTGTCAGCCGGCTGGCGAGCCGGGTGGCCGACGTGTTCGGCAGCCTGCGCGTGGAGGCGACGACGGGCTGGGGTTCGGAGATGGCCGTCACCCTCCCCCTCGATGTGCCGCTCGCGCCGCTCACCGCGGCCGCGGCCTGGGGACTCAGCCCCCGCGAGAAGGGCGTGCTCGAGTTGGTGGCCTCGGGGGCACGCAACCGCGCGATCGCCGAAACGCTCTCGATCAGCGAGAACACGGTCAAGTTCCACGTCGCCAACCTGCTGCGCAAGGTGGGCGCCTCCACCCGCGCCGAGCTCGCCGCCCTCTCCCGCTGACCCGGGTGGCTGTGCGAAACTGGCTGCTGCCGGCATCCGTGCCACCGAATGGATGCCGCCCGAAGGGACACGACGATGGACGCCAACGACTGGGACACCCGCTACCGCCTCGCCCGGGAGGCTCAGGGCGGCCGGCCCGGCCGGCTTTGGTCCGCCGTTCCGGCGCAGATCGTGCAGGACACCGTGACCCCGTGGGCGCCCGGACGCGCGCTCGACCTGGCGACCGGCGACGGCCGCAATGCGATCTGGCTGGCGGCCAGGGGCTGGAACGTCACCGCCGTGGACTTCTCCGCCGAAGCCATCGGCCAGGCCGCCGAGCATGCCCGCGAGAGCGGCGTGGCGGTGGACTGGCAGGTCGGCGACGCCACCACCTGGGCCCCCTCCGGCGAGACCTTCGACCTGGTCACGGTGATCTACCTGCACCTGCAGGAAGACGCCCTGCGGGCCGTGCTGTCCCGCGCCGCCGAGTGGCTCTCCCCCGGCGGGCACCTGCTCGTGCTCGGCCACGACCGGACCAACATCGGCACCGGGGCTCCAGGGCCGGCCGACCCGGGCATCCTGTACACCCCGGAGCTGCTGCGCTCGGCCGTCGATCCCTCGCGGATCGTACGCTGCGAGACCATACGGCGCGACCTGGCCACCGACCCGGAAGCCCCCGGGGACGGCGCCGGCTACGCCCTCGACACACTCCTCATCGCCACGGCCTGATCGGAAACATCCGTGTACCCCCGGGGGTATGCTGGGAACACTTATCAAGGGAGTGCCTGATGGCTGTCATTCAGTTCCTCGGATCGACCGCGGGTCGATGGGTTCGCATCATCGCGGGCGTCGTTCTGGTCATACTGGCCGCGATCCTCGGCGGATGGTGGTGGTTGCTCGCCGCTCTGGGCGCCGTGTTCATTGCCGCGGGCGCCTTCGATTTCTGCCTCCTCGCTCCCCTGGCGGGCAAGCCCTTCAAGGGATCCGAGTTGCGGAAGACCTTCACATCCTGAGCGAGGATGCGGCCCTGCCGTCGAGCGCCGTGGCCGAACCCGTGAGCGGTCCGGCTGACCACAGCCCGATGCAGCGCGCGGTGGTCAGGGTGCTCATCATCGGCCAGATCCTCGGCGGCATCGGCATGGGCGCCACCCTGTCCCTCGGCGCGCTCCTGGCGGCCCAGCTCTCCGGGTCCAGCGCCTGGTCCGGCATGGCGGCGACCATGAGCACCCTCGGCGCCGCCCTGGTCGCCGTTCCGCTGGCCCGCCTGGCGCAATCGCGCGGCCGTCGCCGGTCCCTGGCCGCCGGCTCTCTGATCGCGGGCACCGGCGCCGTGCTGGCGATCACGGCGGTCGCGGTCGACACCTTCCCGCTTCTGCTGCTCGCCCTGATGCTCCTCGGCGCCGGTTCTGCCACGAACCTGCAGGCCCGCTTCGCCGCCACCGACCTGGCCAGCACGCAGTTCCGGGCGCGCGACCTGTCCATCGTGGTGTGGTCGACGACCATCGGCGCCGTGCTCGGCCCGAACCTCTTCGGCCCCGGCGAGGTGGTGGGCTCGGCCCTCGGGTTGCCGCCGCTGACCGGCGCGTTCGCGTTCTCCCTGCTCGCCACGGTCGGCGCGGCGCTGGTGTACACCGTCGGGCTGCGTCCGGACCCCCTGCTCACCGCCCTGGCGGCCCGGGGCGTCGACGCCTCAGCCCCGATCAAGCGCGGCGGCCTCGCCATCGTGCGCACCAACTCCCAGGCCCGCTTCGCCGTGGCCGTGATCGCGCTCAGCCACGCCACCATGGTCGCCCTGATGTCGATGGCCCCGGTACACCTGCGCGACCACGGCGCCACCCTGACCGTCGTCGGGCTGACCATCAGCCTGCACGTGGCCGGCATGTACGCCCTCTCCCCCGTTTTCGGCGCTCTCGCCGACCGGGTCGGACGGTTGCCCGTCATCCTGTCCGGACAGGCGCTGCTGCTGGCTTCTCTGACCATCTTCTGGCTGGCCGGGGAATCCCAGACCGCCATGACGGTGGGGTTGATCCTGCTCGGGCTGGGCTGGTCGGCATCCGTCGTCGCCGGTTCCGCCCTGATCGCCGAGTCCGTGGGCGTGCACGACCGCGCGGCGCTGCAGGGGTTCTCCGACTTGTCGATGAACGCGGCCGGCGCGCTCGGCGGCGCCCTGGCCGGCCTGGTGCTGAGCGCCGTGGGCTACTCCGGGCTCGGCCTGGCCACCATGGTCCTCGCGGGCGTCATCGTCGTCTGGTCCGTCCGGCGGGCCCTCGCCGGTCGCGCCGCGCGCCCGCTCCAGCCCTAGCGTTCCGGGCCCTGGCGTCCCGGGCAGCCCAAACGGTTCGCCGAGCCGTGAGCATGGCTCCTGTTTTCACGAAAAAGTGGGGCGCAACTCACGGCTCGGCGGGGCTCGGCGGGGTCCCGGCGGTGACCCAGTGGTGGCTGCGGGGGCCGCGGTTACCGCGGCTACGGTCGGGTTACGGCAGGAAGCGCGGCGGGAAGCGGGGACGTGGCCAGGGCGAGCAGGGCCGGGATGCCGACGGGCTCGTCGGCCAGCAGCGGTACCACGGCGAGGCGGGCGGCGCGTTTCTCCTGCACATGCTCGATCTCCGGCAGCTCATTCCGGGCCCGCGCGAGCAGCAACGGCGAGGCGGGTGCCGCGGCGGCGAGCGAGTTGTTCACGACCCAGGCCCACGGGGTGATGCCGGCGCGCTCCAGGTCGGCCTGCAGCTCGGCGGCCTCGAGTACCGGCGTGGTCTCGGCGAGGGTGACCAGGATCACCTTGGTCTGTTCCGGGTCCTGCAGCTTCATCATCGGCGTGGTCAGGTGCACGGTGCCGCCCAGCTGGCGCTGGATCTCGCGGTGATACGACCCGGTTGCGTCGAGCAGCAGCAGCGTGTGGCCGGTGGGCGCCGTGTCCATCACCACGAACTTGTGCTTCGCCTCCCGGATGACGCGGGAGAAGGCCTGGAAGACGGCGATCTCCTCGGTGCAGGGTGACCGCAGGTCCTCCCGCAGCATGGCCAGGCCCTGCTCGTCGAGGTGGGCGCCCTTGGTGCGCAGGACGGTGTCGGTGTACCGCTGGATTTCGGCGGCCGGGTCGATCCGAGAGACCTTGAGGGAGGAGGAGACGAGGGACCGGACCTCCGCGGAACCCGCCCCGCCGGCCAGGGTGTCGGTGAGGTGGGCGGCCGGGTCGGTCGTCGTCAGGTGCACCGGCAGCCCGCGAGCGGCGAGCGCCACGGCCACGGATGCCGCCAGGGTGGTCTTGCCCACGCCGCCCTTGCCCATCAGCATCACCAGGCCGTGCCCGCCGGCGGCGATCTCGTCGACCAGGGCGGACAGCGGGGAATCCGGGAGGGCCGCCGAGGGGGCGGCGTGCTCGCCCTGCCCCGCGGCCGGGAGCACCTCGGGTTCGAGCAGGCCGCGGAGGGCGGCCAGGCCGACCATGTTCGAACTCTTCAGCGCCACGTAGTCCGTGGGCGCGGCCCTCAGCGCGTCGGGCATCTGAGCGAGGGCCTGCTGCTCGCGGGCGCGGATGGCCGCGAACAACGGGTCGGCCACGGCCTCGCCGCCACTGCCGCCCTCGCCACTGCCGCCGTCGACCCCGTCGGGCAGGATGCCGTTGACGACGAGGTACTGGCGGGCCATGCCGATACCGGCCAGCTCGGCGTGGGTGCGGGCGGCCTCGGTCAGGGTCGAGGTCTGGGCGCGGGCCACGAGCACGAGCCGGGTGCGGGCCTGGTCGGCCAGGGCCGCGACGGCCTCGGCGTAGACGGCGCGCTGCTTCTCCAGGCCCGACAGCGGGCCGAGGCAGGAGGCGTCTCCGGTGCCCTCGGTGAGAAAGTCGGTCCAGGAGCCCGGCAGCTGCAGCAGCCGGATGGTGTGCCCGGTGGGTGCGGTGTCGAAAAGGATGTGGTCGTAGGCGGCCGTCCACGCGGCATCCGTGAGCAGGTCGGTGAACTCGTTGAAGGAGGCGATCTCGGTCGTGCAGGCACCGGAGAGCTGTTCCTCGATCGAGGCCACCTCGGCCGGGGGAAGCAGCCCGCGCACCGGGCCGACGATGCGCTCCCGATACTGCTGGGCCGCCTGCTCCGGGTCGATTTCGAGGGCCGACAGCCCGGGCACGGCGTCGATCGCCGTCACGGTGTTGCCGATGGAGACCCCGAAGACCTGGCCCACGTTGGAGGCGGGGTCGGTGCTCACCAGCAGAACGGATGCCCCGCCCTCGGCCAGCCGCACCGCGCTCGCACAGGCGATGGAGGTCTTGCCCACCCCGCCCTTGCCGGTGAAGAAGAGGAAGCGCGGTGCCTGGTCGAGGAAGCGGAGCGTTGTCATGGCGAAGTCCTAGCAGCAGCCGCCGGTGCCGCAGCAACCCGCTTCGGCGCTGTCGGTCTGGGCGGCGCTGTCGGTCTGGGCAGCGGAGTCGGTCTGGGCAGCGGAGTCGGTCTGGGCAGCGGAGTCGGTCTGGGCAGCGGAGTCGGTCTGGGCAGCGGAGTCGCCGAATTTCTGGGCGGAGGCGCTGCCCGAGGTCGTGGCCGGCGTCGCCGTCGCCGTCGCCACGGCCAGGAGGCGCCTGGACCCCTCGGGCTGCACGGCAGCCAGGTGGCTGGCCGCGTCGCCGGTGAGCTCGGCCCAGCCGGCCAGCTCCGCGCGGGAGGGGTAGCGGCCGGTCAGCACCGTGGCGCCGTCGACCAGGGCGATGGGCAGGCCCGTCTGGCCGACGGTGTGCAGGAACTGGCGGGCCACCTCGTTCTCCACGAAGGCGAGCGGCTCCTGGGCCAGGTTGAACCGGGCGATGTCGCCGCCGTTGGCGCGGGCCCAGTCCATGTCGGCCGAGAAGGTGACCAGAGCCTGGTCGACGTCGACGCCGCAGATTCCGGTGCCGCAGCAGAGTCCCGGTTCAAAGATCTCGATGTGTGCCATGGTGCATCAACTCCTGGTCCGCACATCGTGGGGGACGACTTGTCCGTGATGACGGTACGTCCAGTGTATCGATGGTTGTCGATATGTCACGGCATCGGACCAACCAACTCGGGCACCGGTCTGCCTTGCTGAATGGACGGGAGCGGAAAGGAGCGGGCGGCAAGTGGAAGACTGGCCAGACCCCGGATGGCACTCGAAAGGCATGCGATGACGAAGGCTTCGGAGGCCGCGAGCCTCCTCCCCCTGCTCCTGGAGCAGGAACGCACCCTCCAGTTCGACTCCTTCGACCTGGGGGACGCCTGGATCGTGGGCTCGCGGCTGGTCGAGCTGGGAACGGCGCGCCGGCATCCGATCACGGTGTCGATCACCTTCGGCGAGCAGCGGGTCTTCCACGGGGCCCTGCCCGGCTCCAGCGCCGACAACGACGGCTGGCTCGAGAACAAGTTCCGCGTCGTACGCCGGTTCGCCAACTCGTCCTTCGCCGTGGGGACGCGGTTCCGCGCGGGTTCCCGCGACTTCGCCACCGACTCGAATCTCGACCCGAGAACGCACGCCGCGCACGGCGGAGCCTTCCCCCTGCGCGTGCGCGGTTCACTGATCGGCGTGGTCGGCGTCTCCGGGCTGGCCCAGCGCGACGACCACGACCTCGTCGTCGAGGTGCTGACCTGGCACCTCGAGCACCGCTAGCCGAAAGCCCGCCCGCGGGCGGACCACGCGGTCCGGCGTCGAACCGATTCGACGGAAGTTTTGTTCTAAAAACACCGTTTCGGCTTGTTTTGGCCCGATTCTGGCAAAATCTCCGTCGAATTGGTTCGGGGGAGGCGGCAGCCCCGGGCCGCAACCGCGCAACGCGCGGATCCGGAGTCGCGGACGAGGCGCACGCCCCTTGCGCTGGCACGCGGGTCGGCGACAATGGTGGGGACTGCTGGGTGAGGACGACACGGTCGGGATGACTGGGTCGGGCCGCCGACCGGGTGGGGACGCCGATGGGCCGGGACGCCGGCCCGGGGGGAGAGGATGATGTCCACGCCGGGTTCGACCGACAACGCCGGGGCTGCCGCGGGCGCGGCGCCCGGTGCTGAGCCCGCGGCCGGCGCCGGTCCGGCCTGGTCCGCGTGGCGGGTCGTGGTGAACCTCGGCATCGTCAGCCTGGTTATAGATCTGGCATCAAAGGGCGGCCATTCGCTGACCGGGGCGCTGCTGGGACAGCTGGGTGCGTCGGCGCTGATCGTCGGGGTCGTGACGGGCCTCGGAGAGGCGGTCGCCCTCGCGCTCCGGCTGGTCTCCGGGCCCTGGTCCGACAAATCCGGCCGGTATTGGAGATTCGCCATCGCCGGCTACGCCCTCACCGCGGTCTGCATTCCGCTGCTGGCCGTCACGCCGTTCGTCGGCGGGGCCGGCCTGCTGCTCGCCTCGGCGCTGATTCTCGGCGACCGCACGGGCAAGGCCATCCGGAGCCCGGCGAAGACCGTGCTGCTCGCGAATGCGGCCAGCGCCGTCGGCCGCGGCCGCGGTTTCGGGGTGCACAAGCTGCTCGACCAACTGGGGTCCCTGCTCGGGCCGCTACTCGCCTGGGCCGTCATCACGGTCACGACCGTGCTCTGGCCCGCCTTCGCCGTGCTCGCGATCCCCGGAGCCGCCGGTTTGGGCATTCTGCTCTGGACACGCCGTCGCGTGCCGGACACGAACGTGTACGAGAGCAGCGAGAGCAACGAGAGCAACGAGAGCAACGAGAGCAACGAGAGCGTCGCCCCGAATCCCGATCGGCCAGACTGGCCAGACCGGGCGAACCGGGCGAACCGGGCGAACCCGGAGGACCTGGCAGACCCGGATGACCCGGATGACGCGGGGCATCCGGACCAGGCGCACCGGGACCCGGCCGCCGGGCCCCGGCTTCCCCTCTCGTTCTACCTTCTGGCCGCGGCGGTCGGCGTCTCCACGGTCGGGCTCGTCGGCTTCGGGGTGATCTCATTCCACCTCACGGACGTCGCGATCGTGCCGCTAGCGACCGTGCCGCTGATCTACGCGGCCGCGATGGGAGCGGCGGCCCTGGCCGCCCTGGTCAGCGGCTACGCCTACGACGCGGCGGGCGCCCGGGTGCTGCTGGTCCTGCCGCTGCTGGTGGTGCTGGTTCCCGGACTGACCCTGTCGGTCCAGGCGGGCGCGGTGCTGGCCGGCGCACTCATCTGGGGTGCGGCGACCGGCATCCAGGAATCGACGGTTCAGGCGCTGATCGCGGACCTCGTGCCGAACGGGCACCGCGGCACGGCCTACGGGGTCTTCGCCGCCTTCGCGGGGGCGTCCGCCCTGATCGGCGGAGTGCTGGCCGGCGCCCTCTACGACCAGGTGCCGTGGCTGGTCATGATCGTCGGCATCCTTCAGACCTGCGCCCTCGTGTTGTTCCTCCTCACCTTCCGACTGCAGAACAGGGAACGGCGTCAGCCCGCGGGTCCCCAAGTATGAAAGTGTGGAGCGAGGCCCCGACCCGCTTCCCTTGGAGTTCCCGTGACCACACCCCCCGTGTCCCCCGAGGCGGCAGACGCCTCACGCCATGAGGACCGCATCACCCTCCGGTTCATGGCCGTGCCCCAGGACGTCGCGGCCTCAGGCGCGACCGTCGCAGCCGGAAGCGTACTCGAGTGGATCGACAAGGCCGCGTACGCCTGCGCCGTGGGCTGGAGCGCGTCCGACACCGTCACCGCCTACGTCGGGAACGTGCACTTCACCCAACCCATCAAGCCGGGCAACCTGGTCGAGGTTCACGCCCGCATCATCCACACCGGGCGCACCAGCATGCACGTGCTCGTCACGGTCGAAACGACGGATGTACGCGCCCGGGAATATAGTCCGGCGACCCATTGCATCCTCGTCTTCGTCGCCGTCGACGACGCCGGAAGGCCGCAGGAAGTGCCGAAGTGGACCCCGCACTCCGACGTGGACCGCGAGCTGCAACTCAACGCCCAGGCCCGCCTCGAGCCACGCAAGCGCATTCAGACCGTCATGCGCGCTCAGGAATATACCGATGACAGCACGACGCCGCGAACGGTGTTCCGCTTTCTGGCGGCTCCGGCCGACGCCAATTGGGGCGGAAACGCCCACGGCGGAACCGTGATGCGCTGGATCGACGAGGCCGCCTTCGCGACCGCAGCGGCCTGGAGTTCGGAGACGGCCGTCGCGGTCTACTCCGGGGGGATCCACTTCTACCGCCCGATCCACATCGGCCACATCGTGGAGGTGGACGCGCGCCTCATCCATACCGGCAAGCGCAACATGCACATCAGCATCCGGGTGCGCTCGGGCAGCCCCCGCACCCCGCACGACCTGCAGCTGACGACGCAGTGCATGAGCATCTTCGTCGCGATCGGCGCGGACGGGCACGCCGAACCGGTGGAGCCGTTGACGCTGATCACGGCCGAGGACAAACGGCTCGACGAGCACGCGCGGGAGCTCGTGGCGCTGCGCGCGCCCCTGGTCATGATGCCCGTCGACCACTTGCGTCGCCCCTGAGGGCGGGATCCGGCCGGAGGCTGAAGGGGCTCGGCTCGTCCTCCACAATGTGGGTTTGATCGGCTTATCCACAGTCTCCACGGATGCCGGTGCAGTGTCGGTGGCCGCCTCTAGCGTGGTCCTCATGAAGCCGTCAGTGTTCGAAGAGCGAGAGGCCATGGGCCGGCATTTCGACGCCATCGCCGAGGCAGAACGCGACATCGCCGAGGCCTTCGCCCGGCGGGCCGAACGGGTCGAGGATGCCCGCCGATTCGGGCAGGCCATCGCCCACCACAATGCCCGGGTGCCGGGGGCCCGGCGAGACGCACGTGAGGTCGCCGAACGGGAGTTCTCGAGCGAGCTGGCCTGCACGATCCGGGTGCCGCAGCGCATGGCGGAGAACCTGGTCGCGGAGAGCCGGGCCCTGGCCGTGGATCTCCCGGCGACCCGGGCGGCGCTGGCGTCGGGGNCAATCAGGCCTGGTCTGTGCCCGCGGAAGGGCGGGTGAAATTCGAAGCGGCCGTGTTGAAATCGGCGGGCACGCTGACCGCGTCGAAGCTGAAGTACAACGCCCGGATTCTGCGGGAGCGGTGGCACCCGGAGACGATCAAGGCCCGGCATCAGAAGTCGGTGAAGGATCGGGCGGTGTTCTTCGAGCCCGAGCCGGACGGGATGGCGTCGCTCACCTTCTACGCCAGCGCGGAGAAGGCGCAGGCCGCGTACGAACGGGTGACGCTGATGGCCCTGAGCCTGCAGAGCAAGGAGGAGGAACGAACCCTGACCCAGTTGAAGGCGGACGTGTTCGAGGACCTCATCCTCGACGGGGTGACGCCCTCGGGCCGCGGCAAGGGCATCCGCGGTTCGGTGAACATCACGGTCCCGGTGTTCAGTCTGATGGGTCTCAACGACGAACCGGCCCATCTGGAGGGTTACGGCCCG
>NZ_SOGU01000045.1:0-12145 GCF_004403275.1 Cryobacterium sp. TMT4-10 | reverse complement strand
CGCCTCGCCGCCTCGCCGCCGCCGCCTCGCCGCCTCGCCGCCGCCGCCTCGCCGCTCGCCGCCCATCCGTCGCCGCCCATCTCGCGCCGAGCCGTGAGTTCGGCCCCACTTTTGGCAAAAAACACGAGCCATACTCACCGTTCGGCGGGATGGTGTGGGGCGGGAGTGGCTAACGGGACGGGAGTGGTGGGCGGGGGGAGGAGACGAGCGGTGGGCGGGGGGAGGAGACGAGCGGGGGGTGGGCGGTGGGGGGAAAGAGACGAGCGGCGTGCAGGGGAAGAGTCAGCGGGGCCGCTTACGATGAACGGATGACCGACCACGCCGCTCCCGCAGTCACCTCCGCCGCAGACACCGCCGCCCTCGCTGACGACGCAGCCCTCGCAAACACCGCCGCCCTCGCAGACGCCACCACCGCCACCTCCACCTCCGACTCGCGCATCACCATGTTCGGCGCGGACTGGTGCGGCGACTGCCGCCGCTCGAAGAAGCTGCTCGACGTGCTGAACATCGACTACGACTATGTCGACCTGCTCCTCGTGGAGGACGGCGCCGACCGCGCCCACGCGATCAGCGGCCGCACGCAGATCCCCGTGATCACGTTCCCCGACGGCACCCACGTCGTCGAGCCGAGCGACTCCGCGCTGCACGCGAAGCTGACGCAGCTCGGCCGCATCGGCTGACCCGCAGGCACGGCGACTGACCCGCCAGGCACGGCTGCTGACCCGCCAGGGACGGCGCCCGACCACTCAGGTGCGGACCCTGACCGATCAGGGCAGGTAGGGGCCCAGCACACCCGCCGTCGTCAGGGCGAGTTTGCGGTCGGTCCGCTCGTACAGGGGCATCAGCTCGGTCGCCCCGGCGGCCGTATGGATGACCCCCGCCGCGTCGAAGATCGCGACCGGCTCAAGGTCGCGCAGCAGCGCCCAGAACGGCTGGAAGAAGTAGACGCTGCGGCTGCCCGCCTCGAACTCGAGCAGGGTCGCCGCCACATACTCGGCCCGCGCCCGGACGGTCGTCGGAAAGTCGCGGAAGTACTCGCATCCGGGGTCGTCGGGGTCTTCGTCGTGCAGCATCGGCGCCGGCACCGCATACCACTCGTGCCGGTCATTGATCGCGGTGGCGAGCGCGCTCGCGAGCACCCGGTAGGCCAGTGACCGCGGGGTCGTGACCGGAACGACCTTCGGGATGCCGAGACCGGTCGCCACCTCGATGCGCCGGACGATCTCGTGCGGGTTGAGCGCGGCCAGCATCTCGATCCAGCTGATCTTGTTGACGACCCCGTTGACCAGGAATTTGCAGCCGCCCACGAGGTCCCACTGGATGCTCATGCCATCCTGCTCGTCGTGCACGATCACCAGTCGGGCGGCCTCATCGACCTCGACTCCGGAGATGCGCAGATGCGGATGCCGCCGCACCAGTTCGCTCGCGATCCACCAGATCTGCGCGGTGAGGAACCGGTCAGCCGGCGGGTTGTACTCCTCGTAGCCGTCCTCGTCGTCGTCGGCCTCGTCGCCCTCGCGGTCGTCGTCATCGTCGGCCACGTCGACGGCGTCGCCGAGAGCATCGCCGGCGTCGAAGCGGTCGCGCGAAACGAACGTGGTTTCGGGGTCGAATTCGTCGTCGTCGACGAAATTGTCGCCATAATCGAAGTTGTCACCGGAGTCACCGGGTTCTGCATTGCTCATCATGCGTTCCCTTCTCACGATGCCGGACGCCCGCTCAACCGGACAGCCCTCCTCATAGTCACCCCATTGGCCGGTCTCCGAAACGCCCCATTCGGGTCTGCCGCCCTGCACACGGGCGCGTACTCTGCCCACACCCTGCACAGGCGACCACGGTGCCGGGTTTCGCACAGCCTGAAACGGATGCCCCGGCCCGGGCCGGCCCCGTCCTACCGTTCCGGCATGGATATCCGAAAGCCCCGTCCCGCCCGCCGCGCAGCCGCCGACTCCGCGTCCACCTGCGTCACGGCTTACCTGAAGAAGATCGGGCGGGTGCCGCTGTTGACCGCGGCGGAAGAGGTCGAGGTGGCCAGGCGGATCGAGGTGGGGCTGCTGGCCGCGGACAGGCTCACGCGGCTGGGCACCACCGGCAGCGACAGTAGCAACGGCACCACGGAGAGCAGCGAGAGCAGCGAGAGCAGCGAGAGCAGCGAGACCGCGTCGCTGCGCGAGGAGCTCCGCTGGCTCGCCGGCGACGGCGCCCGGGCGGTGGAGCACCTGATCTGCGCCAACCTGCGCCTGGTCGTCTCGGTTGCCCGGCACTACGTCGGAGGCGGCCTGGAGTTTCCGGACCTGATTCAGGAGGGCAACGTCGGTCTGATCCGAGCGGTGGAACGCTTCGACTTCGCCCGGGGATTCAAGTTCTCGACCTATGCCTCCTGGTGGATCCGCCAGTCGATCTCCCGGGCACAGGCCGACCAGTCCCGGACCATCCGCCTCCCGGTGCAGACCGCCGACTCCCTCCTTCTCATCGCCCGCGAGGAGCACGCGATCCGGCAGCGCCTCCGCCGGGACGGCACCAACCAGGAGCTCAGCCGCGCCACCGGTCTCACCCGCAACCGGGTCGTGGCGCTGCGGGAGCACGCGCGTGCGCCCCGCTCCCTCGACGCCCCGGTCTGGGTCGACTTCGGCAACGGCCCCGAGCCCATGCCGTTCGGCGACACGGTCAGTGACGCCCAGGCGATGGATCCGGCCGACATCGTGGGCCGCACCCTGCTGTTGGAAGGGCTGGAGTCCAGGGTGTCCGCGCTCCCCGGCCGCGAGGAGCGGGTGCTCCGGATGCGGTTTGGCCTGGGCTGCGAGCGCCCGCGCACCCTGCGCGAGGTCGGAGCTCTTCTCGGAGTGACCCCGGACCGGGTGCGGCAGATCGAGGTGAGGGCGATCGCCAGGCTGCGACATCCGTCGAACGCCTCTCCCCTGGACGGCGGAGGTTCGGCGGGATGCTGGACGGAATGCTTGACGGTGGAAGATCTTCGAGCGTAGCGTCGGATTGTTGCCCCGGACCCCGGCAGCGGGTCTGACCGCGCCGGCTGAGGGGGTTCACATGTTCGGGAACGCGGATGCGAAACCGCCGACCACTGCTGCCGCTGGCGTCCCAGCCGGTTCGGTCGGTCCGGACGGCGACCAGGCCGAGTTTCAGGCGCCGCCGGAGCGCAGCCAGAACGACGATGCCGACGCGAACGCGCAGACGATGACGGCGTGGCTCGCCGACCTGCCGTCTCAGTGCTGGGACCTCGGCGAGTAGCCCGGAGCCCGGAGCCCGGAGCCCGGAGCGTCGCGCGGGAATGAATCCCGAGAAACATGTGTTTGCATAGAAGTCACCGCGACACGACATCGCAGCCAGCCCCGTCGGGCCCGCCAGAAAGGGATTCCATGACTCCGCAAACATCCGGACTGCACCACGTCACCGCCATCGCGGGTGCGCCGCAGCGCAATATCGACTTCTACGTGACCGGCCTCGGCCTTCGGCTCGTCAAGAAGACCGTGAACTTCGACGACCCGGGCACCTACCACCTCTATTACGGGGATGACGCGGGCCGCCCGGGATCGCTGCTTACCTTCTTCCCGTGGACAGGCATCGCCAGCGGACGCCCCGGCTCCGGCCAGTCCACTTCGACGGCGTTCTCGGTGCCGGCCGGCAGCCTCGGCTGGTGGGCGGACCACTTCAAGGGCCTCGGTGTCGAGTCCGAGTTCGTGCGCCGCTCCGCCGACGAGGAACGGCTCTCCCTGCGCGATCCCGACGGCCTGCAGCTCGACCTGGTGGCCTCGTCGACGGTCGATCCGCGCAATCCGTGGGACTCGGCATCCGTGCCTGCCGAATACGCCGTGCGCGGCCAGCACTCCTCGGTGCTGACCGTCGCCGACCCAACCGGCACCGTCGAGGTGCTCACCCGCGACCTCGGCATGCACGTGATCGAGGAGACCACCGACCGCATCCGGGTCGGCGCGGGCGACGGCGCCCCCGGCAACATCGTGGACATCATCGCCGACCCGAACGGCCAGGTGGGCCTGACCGCCGGCGGCAGCGTGCACCACATCGCCTTCCGCGTGCCCGACAAGACCACCCAGGAGCAGTGGCGCCAGGAGCTCGTCGAGCGCGGCTACGGGGTGACGGCGATCCTCGACCGCCAGTACTTCACGTCGATCTACTTCCGCGAGCCGGGCGGCGTTCTGTTCGAGATCGCAACCGACACCCCCGGCTTCGACATCGACGAGCCACTGCTCGAACTGGGCCGCTCGCTCAAGCTGCCGCCGTGGCTCGAGCCCAGCCGCGACCAGATCGAGCGCGCCGTCGTGCCGATCACGCTGCCGGCCGAGAACAACCCCGCCTCCGCGACGGTCGGCTAGAGAACACCGATGAGCGATCACACAGCCGCCGAAGCGGCCACCGGGCAGCCCGTCGATCAGACCCCCGGCCTGACCGTTGGCACGCCCGCCGGCCTGCCCGACCTCGACTGGCCGCACGTCTACCGGGCGGGCTCGCCTGCGGCCCCGGTGCTGCTGATGCTGCACGGCACCGGCGGCAACGAGCAGGAGATCGTGAACCTCGCCGATGCACTCGACCCGGATGCGACCGTGCTCGCACCCCGCGGCCGGGTCACCGAGGGCGGGATGCTGCGCTGGTTCCGGCGGCTCGCCGAGGGCGTGTTCGACGTCGACGACGTCGTGCGCCGCTCCGGCGAGCTGGCCGGTTTCATCGCCTGGGCCCGGCAGCGCTACGACCTCGGCGAGCGCCGCCTGATCGCCGTGGGCTTCTCCAACGGGGCGAACATCGCCCTGGCCACGGCCCTCCTGCACCCCGAGGCCCTCGACCGGGTGATCGCTTTCTCGGGCATGTTCCCGCTCGACGACCGGGAACTCGGCACGGACCTGCCACGCACCTCGGTGCTGCTGCTGAGCGGCCGCACCGACCCGATGGCCCCGCTCGCGAGCGCCGTGCGGGTGGCCGGCGTGCTCACCGCACGCGGCGCCCAGGTCGACCACGAGCTGCGAGACGGCGGGCACGGCATCGCCGCAACGGATGTCGCCGCCGCCCTCGCCTGGCTGGCCCGCCCCGCGCAGACCGGCGCGTAGCCACCCCGTGAACACGCAGCCCCCGCAGCCCCCGCTCGATTTCGAATACCGCACCCAGTCGCAGCGCGTGCTCTTCGGCACCGGACGGGCCGCCGAGCTGCTCGCCCGGGTGCTCGCCGAGCCCGGCGGTCTGCCGGGCAGCGCGAGCACCTCCGGCAGCACGAACGCCTCCGGCAGGACCAGCACCCCCGGCAGCACCAGCACCCCCGGCAGCGACGCCCCGCGCGTGATGGTGATCGCGAGCCGGCGCGAACTGGAGCGGTCGACCGGGGTGCTCGGCGGCATCCGTCCGGCCGCGATCTTCGACGACGTCGTACAGCACGTGCCGGTCGAATCGGCCGAGCGAGCCCGCCAGGCCGCCCGGGACGCCCGGATCGACGTGCTCGTGCCGATCGGCGGCGGGTCGGCGATCGGCCTGGCCAAGGCGGTCGCGCGGGCCGAGGGCCTGCCGATCGTTGCGGTGCCCACGACCTACTCCGGGTCGGAGGCCACCGCCGTCTGGGGCCAGGTCGAACACGGGGTGAAGACGACCGGTTTCGATCCCCGGGTGCTGCCCGGCACCGTGATCTACGACGCCGAGCTCTCCCGGGCGCTCCCCCGCGACCTCAGCGTGTCCAGCGGGCTCAACGCCCTCGCGCACGGCATCGACGCGCTCTGGGCCCCGGGCAAGAACCCGGTCAGCAGCACGATTGCCGCCGAGGCGATCCGGATGCTGGCGCACGCCCTGCCGCTCATCGCCGACGACCCCGGTGACCTGGCCGCGCGGGAGGAGGCCCTCTACGGCGCCTACCTGTCGGCGAGCGCGTTCTCGAGCGCGGGCTCGGGCCTGCACCACAAGATCTGCCACGTTCTCGGCGGCACGTTCGGACTGCCCCACTCAGAGACGCACGCGATCGTGCTGCCGCATGTGGTCGCCTTCAACGTGCCGGCCGCGCCCGAGGCAGAGGCGCTGCTCGCCCGTGCGCTCGGGGCCGCGGCTGCCGCCGCCGACCTGACTGAAGTGCCCGGCCCAGCCGGAACACCGGCCGAACCGCCCACCGCCGTCGAGTCGCTGGTCGCCCTGAGCGACCGCCTGCACGCGCCGACCGCGCTGCGGGACTTCGGTTTCCGGGAGGAAGACATCACCCGGGCGGTGGCGCTGATCGTGCCCGCGGCGCCGCCGTCGAACCCGCGCCCGGTCACCCCGGAAGCCCTGACCCGGCTGCTGCACGACGCCTGGAGCGGCGACGCCCCCGTTTCCCCGGGTGCCCTCCCGCGCTAGGCTGCCAGCGAAAAAAGGGAGACAGTATGAGCAACGCAGAGCACGGAACAGACAACGACGCCGGCGGCAGCAGCACCTCACCCGGCACGAACGAGGCCGGCAGCACCGGAACCGGCGGGACCCAAACCGGCGGCACCGAGGCGATCGTCCCGGTCCCGCACGCGGCCGGGCAGTCCTCCGAGCAGCGAGCACGCAAAGCCGAGCAGGAGTCTCGGCTGCAGCTCCTCCGCAGCAAGGCCGCGGTGGCCCGGTCCGAGGTGGACGCAATGGCCGCGATGCGCCTCGACCCCGAAACGCTGGAGGACCTGCTCATCAACGCCACCCCGAGCGAGGCAGCTCGCCTCCGCAAATCCGAGCACGCGATCAGCGAGCGCGTGGCCGAGGCCCGCGCCAGGGCAGACGCCGCGGAGGCGGAATACGAACAGGCCGTGCTCGACGAGTTCGACGAGGCCGAGCGGTAGCGCAGCCCGGGCGACGACCGGCATCCGCCGGCGGCGCCCGCGACATCCGGCATCCGTCGGCGCAGCACCGTCAAGGAGCTGCGCCGACGCAATGTCAGCGCCGCGCTGTCAGCGCCGTACGCCTACGCCGTGTCGAGCTCCTGCTCGGCCTGGGCGATGTGGGAGACCGTCTTGAGGAAGCTGTCCGGGTTGAGGGAGATGGAGTCGATGCCCTGCTGCACCAGGAAGGCCGCGAAGTCGGGGTAGTTGCTGGGCGCCTGGCCGCAGATGCCGATCTTGATTCCGGCGGCGTGGGCCTTTCTGATTGCCTCGCTGATCATCCATTTCACGGACTCGTCGCGTTCGTCGAAGAGGGCGGCGAGGTCTTCCGCGTCACGGTCGACGCCCATCACCAGCTGGGTCAGGTCGTTGGAACCGATCGAGAAGCCGTCGAACCGGGTCGCGAACTTCTCGGCGAGGATGACGTTGGCCGGGATCTCGCACATCATGTACACCTGCAGCCCGCGCTCGCCCCGCACCAGCCCGTTCTCCGCCATCGCCGCGATCACCTTGTCGGCTTCGGCGGTGGTGCGGCAGAAGGGCACCATCACGATCACGTTGGTGAACCCGATCTTCTCGCGCACCCGCTTGATCGCACGGCACTCGAGGGCGAACCCCTCCCGGTAGCGGCGGTCGTAGTAGCGCGACGCGCCCCGGAAGCCGAGCATCGGGTTCTGCTCCGAGTGCTCGAAGTCCATCCCGCCGATGAGGTGCGCATACTCGTTGGTCTTGAAGTCGCTCATCCGCACGATCACCGGGTTCGGGTAGTACGGAGCGGTCAGCTTCGCGATTCCCAGCGCGAGCGCCTGCACGAAGTACTCCTTCGGGTCGAGGTAGCCGCGGGTGAGTTCGTGGATCTGCTTCTGCGCGGCCCGGTCGGTGACCCGCTCCGGATGCACCAGCGCCATCGGGTGGATCTTGATCAGGTTGTTGATGATGAATTCCATCCGGGCCAGACCCACGCCGGCGGCCGGCAGCCGCCACCATTCGAAGGCCGCGGCGGGGCTGGCGATGTTGACCATCACCTTGGTGCGGGTCTCGGGAACCTCGCCCAGGTCGATCTCCTCGGTCTCGAAGGCCAGGGCTCCCGCGAAAACGTAGCCCTCGTCGCCCTCGGCACAGGAGATGGTGATCAGCTGGCCATCCGTCAGCTCGCTGGTGGCATTACCGGTGCCGACGACGGCCGGCACACCGAGCTCCCGGCTGACGATGGCGGCGTGGCTCGTGGGGCCGCCATGGTCGGTGACGATGCCGGCCGCGCGGGTCATGATGGGCACCCAGTCCGGGTCGGTCATCTCGGTGACCAGGATGGCGCCGTCGATGAACTTCTCGATGTCGGCCGGGTCCTTGATCACGCAGGCCGTGCCGGAGGCGATGCTGTCGCCGATCGCGACCCCGGTGACCAGCAGCGGACCCCTCTCGCTCAACCGGCTGACCGTGAACTTGGTTCCGCTGGCCTGCGACTGCACGGTCTCGGGCCGGGCCTGCACCATGAACAGCTCCCGGGTCAGGCCGTCTTTGGCCCATTCCATGTCCATCGGCCGGCCGTAGTGGTTCTCCACGATCACGGCCCAGCGGCCCAGCTTCACGATTTCGGCGTCGGTCAGCACGAACGACTGCCGTTCCCCGTCGGGGGTGTCGACCATGCGGGTGCGGGCGCTGCCACCCTTGGCGTAGACCATCTTGCGGGCCTTCTCGCCCAGGGTCTTCTCCACGATCGGGGTGCAGCCGGGCTGCTCCAGCAGTTCCTTGAAGACGAGGTACTTGTCGGGGTTGACGGTGCCCTGCACCACGGTCTCGCCGAGCCCCCAGGAGGCGCTGATCACGGCGACGCCCGGGAATCCGCTGTCGGTGTCGATCGAGAACATCACCCCGGAACCGCCCAGATCGGAGCGGATCATGCGCTGGATGCCGATCGACAGCGCCACCTCCAGGTGGTCGAAGTGCTTGACCTCCCGGTAGCTGATCGCCCGGTCGGTGAACAGCGACGCGTAGCAGCGGCGGCAGGCGTCGAGCAGGTCACGCTCCCCGGACACGTTCAGGAAGGTCTCCTGCTGACCGGCGAAGCTGGCATCCGGCAGGTCCTCGGCGGTGGCGCTGCTGCGCACGGCCACCGGCAGATTGGGGTGCCCGGCCTTCTCCGAGAGTTCACGGTACGAGGCACGGATGCCGTCGGCGATGTCCGCGGGAAACTCACCCCCCAAAAACAACTCGCGCAGCACGTCGCCGGTGGCCCGGAGCGACGCGTGGCCGGCATGGAACAGGTCGAGTTGGTGGCGCATCGCCGGTTCGATCCCGTTTGCCGTGACGAAGGCCCGGTAGGCGTTCGCGGTGGTCGCGAACCCGTCGGGCACCTGCACGCCCGCGCTGGAGAGATTGCGCACCATCTCCCCGAGTGAAGCGTTCTTACCGCCGACCTGCGGAATGTCCGCCAGACCGATTTCGTTGAACCAGACCACGCTGCTCTCGAGCATTGTTCTCCCACCATCGGCGGGCTCGCAAAATTGCTGACTCTGCCCGGTGCTGGCAACCTACTGCGGGCCGCGGAGGCCTGCTAGGTGCACCCGACCAGGTGAGGCCGGGCTCGCGTCCGAGTCTGAATCGGAGTCCGCGTCCCTCTGGTGCCGACTCCGCCCGCGAACGGATTCGACGGAGATTTTGCCCAAATCGGCCCCCGACAGCCCGAAAGAGTGGTTTTACGACAAGATCTCCGTCGAATTGGTTCGGCGGCGCTCGCAGCATCCGTCTGATGCGCTGTCACAGGGGCAATGTCAGAGGTCTCTGAGACTCTGAATCACTCCCCACGCGGGGGCACCCATCAGGAGGCACAAGATGACTGATCCCAACTACACGGCGCTGCTGCTCGTGATCGACCGGAGTGGCTCGATGTCGAGCATCCGTGACGACATGGTCGGCGGACTCACCGCGATGATCGCCGAGCAGGCGGCCGGTCCCGGCCTGCTCACGGTGGACATCGTCACTTTCGACGACGAGATCGAGCACACCCACACCCTGGCCGATCCGGCCACCGTGTCCGTCGAACTCGAGCCGCGCGGCATGACCGCGCTGCACGACGCGATCGGGGTGGCGGTGACCGGCTTCGGGCAGACGCTCCGGGCGCTGCCGGAACACGCCCGCCCCGACACGGTTCAGGTCGTGGTCGTGACCGACGGCGGCGAGAATGCGAGCCACGAGTACACCGCCGCGGCCGTGCGCGCCCTTGTCACGCAGCAGACGCGGGAGTACAGCTGGGACTTCGTCTTCCTGGGCGCCAACCAGGACGCCGTGCTCACCGGCGCCGACCTCGGTTTTGACGCCGACAGCTCGATGACGTTCGCCGCCGCCTCCGACGAGGTGGCCGCCCTGAGCGTCAACCTTGGCCGCTACGTGACGGATGTCCGCAAAAAGGACAAGCGCGGCTTCACCTCCGAGGAGCGCACCGAAGCCGGGGGCGAACGCTGAGCCGGGGCAAACGCTGAACGGCGGGCACGCAGTGGCGGGCACTCAGTGGCGGGCACTGTGCCGCGGGCAAAGCTAAGGCCAATGGGGAGAACCCCACTGGCCTAAAGCCTCGAGCATGCAATCGGGGCCGAACCCGAATCGAACCCCGATTGCAATGCCTCGTCAGGACGAGACCCTAGTCTCGCCCGGCTTCCTCCGCGTCGATCGCCTGCCTACCCAGGTCGGCGATGGTGCGCAGGAGTCTTTGGCACGCCTGAGGCCGCAGAGTCGGGCCGGAAGGTCCGCTTCTGATCTCGGACTCAAGTGTGGTGAGGCTCATCTGGATGTGGATCCTGTTCATTCGGTAGGCCGGCTGACCCGAAGGTCCCGTGCCTTTGCGACCCCGCCTCACGACGAGTGTGCCCGTGCGATTGACGTAAATGACCCGTCTACCCAGCGACCCTGTGATCACCTGAGATGAACTTACAGGGCGGGCGGCGCCGGATCTGCCGAACTCGGGGGCGACACGCGGGTATTTACGGGTAACCCGACCCCCAAAGCGAGGGGAAGTCAGTTTGTGATCAAGCCGGTTGCGAGCAGATCCGCGCTGAGGTCCGGGCCGGATCCCGCCCGGGCGCCGCCCTGATCCCGCCCCCACGACTGGCGCGTTACCCCGTGCGATGCCGTCGCTTTCCCTGGTCGCAGGCGCACGCTAACGTAGCTGGCATGGGGTCGGATGGTTCTCACCTCCAGAAAGAATCTTTCCCTTGCTCGAGGCTGCCTGTCTCGGCTGCCCAGGGTCATCAGCTCGGACACTCATGCTCGAACAATCAACGGGGGTTTTCATGTCGTCAGCCGCATCCGAGTCATTCATCGCCATTGCGCAGTCCATCGCCACGGACGCGCACCGAGGGCAGGTCGACAAGCTCGGCGCGGACTGCATCGACCACCACCGCCGGGTGGCGGAACGCCTGAGCGACCCGCTGGAACAGGCCACCGCCTGGCTGGTTGATGTGCTCGACGACACCGACATCACCCGCCACGACCTGCTCGCCCGCGGCATCCCCGGCGGCGTGGTCACGGCAGTCGAAGCACTGACCAGAACGGATGACGTCAGCAGCGACGACGAGTACTACGCCGCGATCCGCGAGAACCCGATCGCGCTCGCCGTGAAGCGGGCCGACATCGCCGACAACTCGGAGCCCTGGCGCGTGGAGCAGCTGGACTTCAGCGTTCGGGAATCGCTCGCTCTGAAGAACGAGGCTGCGCTGGCGGCACTCGGCTAGGTGGCACTGGGGGCACTCGGCCGGGTGAGGCAGCGTTCCCCGCTGTCTCACCGAAGGAATTCCTGGTCTACCCACAGATCCTGGACGGAATAGCCTTCGTTCACCTGCCGTTCGAGTCGTATCTGACTTCGAAAAATNAGTCTCGACATGGCGTTCTATGTTTGCTAAAATTGTGCGTATGGATGACCCCACTGCAACCCTCGACGCCGCTGTGGTGGCTGCTGCGTTCGCGGCCCTCGCGGGCGAGGTGGGTGCCACGCTGTGGTGTTCAGGGGGTGCGGGGGTGCGATGACGATGGCCTGCTGCAGGTGACCGCGGCGGTGGAGCAGCTCGGCCGAAGGGTGGACGCCCTGCGGGTGGCGACGGCGGCGGCGATCGCCGACCGGTCCCGGCCCGAGCTCGATCCTGACCGCCCTGGTACCCACGCTCCGCTGCACCGACCTGGACCAGGTGCAGGCGGCCGAGCCCGAACTCGTTGCCGCGGCCACCGGAGGCGGCGGCGACCACCCGGTGGCGGTGCCCGCGGACGAGATCCGGATTCAGGCCCTGGTCTGGAAGACCGTGATCGCGCCCGACGGGTCC
>NZ_SOGU01000071.1:0-86544 GCF_004403275.1 Cryobacterium sp. TMT4-10 | reverse complement strand
GGCCCGCCGCACGGCCAGCAGCCGGTCGGCGGTGGCGCCCCCCGCGGCATCCGCCAGGCGGACCTCACCGCCCGCGGCCCGCAGCACGGCTGCGGCCTGTTCGGCCTCGGCGAGCGCGCCCGGCCCATCCGTCTGCAGCAGCAGGAACGCGCCGCGGTCGATCGGAAGGCCCGCCGTCTGGTCCGGCCCGAGGTAGGCCGCGATCATCGCCAGGGCAGCCGAGTCGATCAGTTCCATCACGGCCGGGCACAGGCGGGATGCCGTGATGAGGGCGGATGCCGCCGCCGCGAGTGCCACATCGGGGAACACGGCTCCGAGGGTGACGGTCTCCCCCGCGGTGATGGCCCTGGCCCGCACGGTGGCCTCGACGATCACGCCGAGGGTGCCCTCCGATCCGGTCAGCAGAGCGGTGAGGTCGTAGCCCGTGACGCCCTTGACGGTGCGGCGGCCCGTCTTCAGCAGCCGCCCGTCGGCCAGCACGACCGTCAGCGCGAGCACCGCCTCGCGGGTGACCCCGTACTTGGCGCAGAGCAGGCCGCCGGCATTCGTGGCGATGTTGCCGCCGACGGAGGCGAAGCCCTTACTGGCCGGGTCGGGGGCGAACCACAGCCCGTGTTCGGCGAGCGCGTCGTTGAGGTGCTGGTTGATCACGCCCGGTTCGACCACGGCCAGCTCGTCCTCGGGGCGGATCTCGAGGATCCGGTTCATCCCCCGAACGTTGAGCACGATGCTTCCATCCGTGCCGCACGCTCCCCCGGACAGCCCGGTGCCGGTGCCCCGGGTGACCACGGGGATGCGGAACTCCGTTGCGATCCGGAGCACGGCCTGCACCTCCGGGACGGATGTCGCCCGCACCAGGGCCAGTGGCATGCCCGGGGCCACCCAGCCGGACTTGTCGGTTCGAGTCGCCGCCAACTCGAGCGGATCGATGCTGACGATGCTGCCGAGCTCGGACTGGAGACGTTCCACTGCGGTCATGCCGCCAGAGTACCGGACCGGGCACCCACCCGACCGCCGCGCCGGGCACCCACCGGGGGCAGCGCCGGGAGCAGCGCCGAGCGTCAGCGATGGCCGATTCCCGCTAGCGTCCCCGGTCGCCCGGTGACAGGCTGGACCAGTGACCACCACTTCGACCCGGACGAACGTCCTGCCCGACCCGGACGATATTCCCGACCCGATCTTCGCGACCCGCTACCGGGCCATGTCCTCGCGGGACGCCCGTTTCGACGGTCAGTTCATCACGGGCGTGCACTCCACCGGCATTTACTGCCGTCCGAGCTGCCCGGCGGCGACACCGAAACCCGCCAATGTGTCGTTCTACCTGACCACCGCGGCCGCCCACGAGGCCGGACTGCGGGCGTGCAAGCGCTGCCTGCCCGACGCCGTCCCCGGGTCGCCGGAGTGGAACATCCGTGACGACCTCGCCGCCCGCGCGATGCGCCTGATCGCTGACGGCGCGGTCGAACGGGACGGGGTGCCCGGCCTCGCCCGCCTCCTCGGTTACAGCGAACGGCACCTCACCCGGGTGCTCGTGACCGAGCTCGGCGCCGGCCCGCTCGCACTCGCGCGGGCACACCGCGCGCAGACCGCGCGGCTGCTGCTGCAGGGCAGCGAGCTGTCGATCAGCGCGGTGGCGTTCGCCGCCGGGTTCGGCAGCGTGCGCCAGTTCAACGACACGATCGCCGCCGTCTACGAGCGCACCCCCGCCGAACTGCGGCGCACGCTGCAACGCTCGACCCGACCTGCCCGTCCCCGTTCCCCGTCCCCCGAGAGCGCACAGGCCGTCCCTTCAGCCGCCACCGGCATCAGCCTGCAGCTGCCGGCCCGCGCGCCGTTCGACGGACCTGGGCTGTTGCGGTTCCTCGCCGTGCGGGCCCTCGCCGGCGTCGAGCGGGCCACGGCGCAGATCTATTCCCGCACGTTGCGCCTGCCCCACGGCCCGGCGTGGGTCGAGCTGACGCTGTTGGGAACGGATGCCGCGCCATCCGTGGCCTGCCGCGCCGGCCTGGCCAGCCTCGCCGACCTCGCACCGCTCGTCAGCCGGGTGCGGCGCCTGCTCGACCTGGACGCGGATTCCCGGGCGATCGACCTGGCCCTCGCCGCGGACCCGGCCCTGGCGGCCGGCGTCGCGGCGACCCCCGGCATGCGCCTGCCCGGAAGTATCGACCCCGAGGAGACGTTGTTCCGTGCGCTGATCGGGCAGCAGGTCTCCGTGGCGGCCGCCCGCACAGCGCTCACCCGCCTGACCGCGGCGCTCGGCGACGCGTTCCCGGGGGCCGCCGGCGCCCCGGCACCCGGGGGCGACCAGCCCGGCACCGACCAGCCCGGCACTGACCAGCACGGCTCCGACCAGCCGCTCCGGCTCTTCCCCACCGCCGCGCGGATCGCCGCGGAGGGCCGCAGCGTGCTCCGCGGCCCGGCCGCCCGCATCGACACGATCATGCGGGTGGCCGAGGAGCTGAGCACGGGCGCCCTCACGCTCTCCTTCGGCGATACCAGGGCGGACCTCGAGTCGCGGCTCACCGCCCTCCCCGGGATCGGGCCCTGGACGGCCGGCTACGTCGCGCTGCGCGTGCTGGGCAGTCCCGACATCCTGCTGACCAGCGACCTGGCCCTGCGCCAGGGCGCCGCCCGACTCGGACTGCCCCCGGATGCCCGGAATCTCGCGCGCCACGGGGAGGACTGGGCGCCGTGGCGCAGTTACGCGGGCATGCACCTGTGGCGGGCCGCGGGCACCCCGGCGGCGGACCTGCCCCGCACCCCTTCTTCGGGCAGGTAGCCTGAACAGGTGAAATTCGCCCATCTCAGAGTTGACGGCCAGTCCACCCCGCGTCTCGCGGCGGTCTTCGAGGACGCAGCGCTGTTCCTCGACGAAATCATGGAGGAGGCCCCGCGCGATCTGCAGGACCTGCTCGAAAAGGGCGATGACGAGTTCGACCGGGTGCGCGCCCTGAGCACGCACGCCGCGGCACAGGGAGCCACGCTCACGCCGCTCTCCGAGCTGCGCTACTCCTCGGCGGTGCTGCGACCGCCGCAGATCATCGCGATCGGCGCCAACTACGCCGCCCATTCCTCCGAACTCAAGCTCCGGTCCGAGACCGCGGCGACCGTGTTCTCGCTCTGGCCCAACTCGCTGACCGGGCACGAGTCCACGATCACATGGTCGACCGACCAAACGCAGCAGGTCGACTACGAGGCCGAGCTCGGCGTGATCATCGGCCGGGCCGCCCACAAGGTGTCCGTGGCGGACGCCCTCGACCACGTCTTCGGCTACACCGTCGTGAACGACATCACCGCGCGTGACCTGCAGTTCTCCGAGGCCCAGTGGTCGCGCTGCAAGTCCTTCGACGGCTTCACACCCACCGGCCCCGTCGTCATCACGGCAGACCAGATCGCCGACCCGCAGGACCTGTGGCTCACCACCCACGTCGACGGTCGCATCCTGCAGGACGCCTCGAGCGGCGACATGGTGCGCTCGGTCGCCGAGATCATCTCCTACCTCTCCCAGACATCGACCCTGCTGCCGGGCACGCTGATCTCCACCGGCAGCCCGGGCGGCGCCGGCTACAGCCGCAAACCGCCGGTCTTCCTTCGTGACGGGTCGACCGTGACCATCACGATCGACAAGATCGGTTTCCTGACCACGCACTGCCGCGCAATCTGATTTCCAGCCGGGCGTAAGCTCGGCACCAAATCGTTGTTCCAGGCCCGGGGCGCCGATGCGAACGCGAGGGAGGACGCCATGACAACGATCTCTGTCGTCATCCCCTGCTTCAACGACGCCGGCCTGCTCGCCACCTGCCTCGCTGCCCTGGCCGCCCAGGACCGCCCGGCCGACGAGGTGATCGTCGTGGACAACGCGAGCACGGATGCCACGGCCGCCACCGCCCGCGCCGCCGGAGCGCGCGTCGTGTACGAGCCCGTGCAGGGGATCTGGCCGGCCGCCGCGGCGGGCTACGACGCGGCGACGGGGGACGTGATCGCGCGCCTCGACGCCGACTCCGTTCCTGCCCCCGACTGGCTGGCGCGGCTCGAGTCCCGCCTGGCCCGGTCTCCCGAGGCGGACCTCATCACCGGGACCGGTGACTTCTACGACAGCAGTCCGCTCGTGGCCTGGCTGGGACAGACGTTCTACCTCGGCGGCTACTTCTTCTGGGTCGGCCTCTGGCTCGCGCACCACCCCGTGTTCGGGTCGAATTTCGCCATGCACCGGGATGTCTGGCTGAGAGCCCGTGACCGGGTGCACCGGGAGCGGAGCGACATCCACGACGACCTCGATCTGAGCATGAACCTGGATCCGGCAGTGCAGGTGCGGTACGAGCACACCCTGAGGGTGGGCGTCTCCGGACGCCCGTTCGCCACCTGGAGCGGCTTCGCCCGCCGGGTGCGGTGGGGATTCCGCACCCTCCTGCAGGACTGGCCCGAGGACACCCCCTGGCGCCGGCGCGCCGCCCGGCGCGCGGCCCGGCACCGCCTCCGGGTGCGCACCTGATCAGTCCGACCGACCCGGTCTGCTAGCCAGGTTCGGCCGACCGGTACAACGCGAGCATGTCCCGCGCCAACTGGTGCGGGGTGGTCTCGCACGGGCTGTGTCCGGTGGGGTAGACGCGGAATCGCGCCCCGATGCTGTTCGCGAAGGCGCGGTGGACATCCGTCGACCACAGGTCATGATGGCCCACGGCGACGAGCACGGGGATGGCCGAGTGCCGCAGCAGTGCGCTCAGATCGGGCACGTGCATCAGTAGCCCGACGATCTCGTCAACGCTGCGGCGGTTCGTGAAGGCGAACCGCAGCCGCACCAGGGCGAGGCGGCCGGGCGGAACCCGGTTCAGGTTGGAGACGATGCCCCAGACGATCAGGGAGGCGATCTGGCGCGGACGCAGCACGTAGCTCAACGCGCCGATCCAGCGCACCCGGCGGAACGCCTGGCCGGACTGCGGCGGCACGCCGAGCAGCACCAGGCTCCCGAACAGTTCGGGCCGATCGGCGAAAGCCAGCTCGGCGACGATTCCGGCGAAGGAGTAGCCGAGCACATGCACCGGGGTGCTCCCCGCCGCCAGGAAGGCGATCAGGTCGGCGACGAAGAGGCCGTACTCGTACGGGCTGCCGTCGACGGGGCCGGCGGCGGCCGATTGGTACTGTCCGGCCAGGTCGTAGCTCTCCACCAGGAAGCCGGCGTCGGCGAGCAGGGGCCCCAACAGCACGAAATCTTCTTTGGACCCGGTGGCGCCGGGGAGCAGGACGACCCGCGGATGCCCCGGGTCGCCCACCGCGAAAGCGGCGAACGCGCCGCTCGGAGCCGGAAAACGGAAGGCCCGGCTACCGGCAGGCAGCACGTTCCAGCCCCGGTCGGGCAGGGTGCGGTCGCGGACGCCGGGGTCCGACGGAGCCGCCCAGCCCGGTTTTCGGCGGTGCGCGGAGCGGTGTTCCCGGATGGACATGGCGTCACAGTAGCGCCGGTGCAGCCGCCCCGCGAGGGGACGTTCGCTCCGCTGCTCGGCGCCCCGCCCCAGGCCGCATCACGCTACTCTGTGGGAGCATCCCGCCCGTCCAGCGCGAGGATTTCCTCCTCCACCGGCCCTCCGTAACCTTCCTTCTGCGGGTCGCCGTGCAGTCCGCCGGAAACCGCATACTCCTCTTCCGGGGAGAGGACGAGCCGCTTGCGCCCGTACAGAGCGAAGACGAGGAGCATGACCACGTAGACCACCGCGATGGCCGCGATCGCCGGTCGGGCCGGTTCGTTGATGAAGAACCCGAAGAAGATCGCCAGCGAGAGGATGCCGGCGACGACCGCACCGGGCACGCCCCACGGGCTGCGGTACGGGCGGTTCGCGTTCGGGAACTTGCGGCGCAGGATCACGAACGAGATCATCTGCAGAATGTACGCGATCACGGCGCCCCAGACCGCGATGTTCAGCACGATGGCTCCTGCCACGCCGCCCGTTCCGCCGAGCGCGTCGACCAGGATCAGAGCCACAAAGCCGATGATTGCCCCGACGAGAAGGGCGACCCCGGGGGTCTGCCGTTTGCCGGTCAGGGAGAGGAACTTCGGGTAGTAGCCGGCCCGGGACAGGGAGTACATGTTGCGTCCGTAAGCGAACATGATGCCCTGCAGGGAGGCGAGCAGGCCGACCAGAGCGAACAGGGCGAGCACCGCGGCAGCCTGGTCGCCGACGATGGCGCGGAAGCCGTCCAACAGGGGCTCCCCCGCGGTGGCGATGTTGGAGGCGCCCACGATCCCGGTGTTCAGGAACAACACGAGCAGGCCCGTGACGATGAGGGTGGTGCGGGCGATCAAGCCAGCCCGGGGGATGTCGCGCACGGGGTTGTGGGCTTCCTCCGCGGCGAGCGGCAGTTCCTCGATTCCGAGGAAGAACCACATGGCATACGGCAGGGCGAACAGGATCGGAATCACCCCGTGCGGCAGGAACTCGGACTGGCCGGCATCGGGCACGATGTCGAAGAGGTTGTCGACGCTGAACAGACCTGAGAAAGCGGCCATGGCGGAGAACACGAGCAGGATGACGATCGAGATGATCGAGACCACGATCGCGAAGGTGAACGAAATGGCCGCGCCGGCGGCATTAAGGCCGATGAACACGGCGTAGAGGATGGCCCACCAGGCCCACGAGGGGAGGGAGAAGCCGAGGAGTTCACTCGTGATGCCATCCGCGTACGAGGCGGAGAAGTAGACGATCACTGCCGTGGTCGCGACGTACTCAATCGTCTCGGCGAGCCCCGTGACGAATCCGCCCCAGGGTCCCAGTGCCGCCCGGGCGAAGGAGTACGCACCGCCGGTGTGAGGCATCGCCGAGGCCATCTCACCGATGCTGAAGATCATGCCGTAGTACATGACGACCAGAAGGGCGAACGCAATCAGCATGCCGCCGAATCCGGCGAAGTCGATGCCGAAGTTCCAGCCGGAGAAGTCGCCCGAGACGACCGCCGCCACAGCGAGGCCCCACAGCCCCCAGATCCCGGCGCTCCGGGTCAATCTGCGTTTCTCGAAGTATCCTGCTTCCGCCGTTGTGTACTGCACGCCTGAGACTTTCAAGGTGTCTTTGGACATCCTGGTTCCTTTGCGCTCTGGTCATGCGCGTCGACACTGTCGACCACACAACGCCGTGAGTTTTTCTTGGCCTGACTATAAGGCCCCCAATGGTTGCGTGTACATACCTTTGCGAGAAAGTTTCGTCGCACCCGGCCCGAAAGTTCTCCCCTGTTCTGGTTCTGATCTGTGGTCTAATGGTCGGGAAGTTGACCATTCAGCCAGGCTCACTGAGGAGATGCTCATGACACCCCGATCCGGAAACCTATCGTTTGAGGACCTGACCGCGCTCGTGGGCTCGGGTGAGATCGACACGGTCGTCGTCGCCTTCACCGACATGCAGGGGCGGTTGGTGGGCAAGCGGGTCTCCGCGCGGCTCTTCCTCGAAGATGTCGCGAGCCATGGCGCGGAATGCTGCAACTACCTGCTCGCGGTGGATGTCGAGATGAATACGGTGGACGGCTACGAGATGTCGAGCTGGAGGCGTGGCTACGGCGATATGGCGATGATCCCCGACCTCGCCACGCTGCGCCGGGCGCCGTGGCTCCCGGGCGCCGCGCTCGTCACAGCCGACCTGCAGTGGCTGGACAAGACGCCGGTCGTGGCCTCCCCGCGTCAGATCCTGAAAGCGCAGCTGGCGCGTCTGGCCGAACGTGGGCTCGTGCCCTACGTGGGCACCGAGCTGGAGTTCATCGTCTTCGACGACGGTTACCGGGAGGCGTGGAAGAAGGGTTACCGAGACCTGACCCCGGCCAGCGATTACAACATCGACTACGCGCTGCTCGCTTCCACTCGGATGGAACCGCTGCTGCGGGACATCCGGAATGCCATGGACGGCGCGGGGATGTACTGCGAAGGCGTCAAAGGCGAGTGCAACCTCGGCCAGCAGGAGATCGCCTTCCGTTACACGGACGCCCTCGCCACCTGCGACAATCACTCGATCTACAAGAACGGGGCCAAGGAAATAGCGGATGCGCACGGCAAGAGCCTGACCTTCATGGCCAAGTTCAACGAGCGTGAGGGCAACAGCTGCCACATCCACATCAGCCTGCGCGGCACGGACGGGTCGGCGGTCTTCGCCGAGAAGGGTGCGGATCACGGCATGTCGAAGCTTTTCCGCCACTTCCTCGCCGGCCAGGTGGCCGTCATGCGCGAACTCACCCTCTTTTCCGCCCCCAACATCAACTCCTATAAACGTTACGTCGCGGGCAGCTTCGCGCCCACGGCGATCGCCTGGGGGCTGGACAACCGCACCTGCGCACTGCGAGTGGTGGGAGCCGGTTTGGGCCTTCGGGTGGAGAACCGGGTGCCCGGCGGCGACGTGAACCAGTATTTGGCCGTGGCCGCGCTGATCGCGGCCGGCCTCCACGGCATCGAGAACGAAATGGAGCTGGACGATGCTTTCGTCGGCAACGCGTACGAGAGCGATGCGGAGCGGGTGCCGGCCTCGTTGAGGGAGGCCACCGCACTGTTCGCGACCTCCGCGGTCGCCCGGGAAGCCTTCGGCGACGAGGTCGTCGACCACTACCTCAACAATGCCCGGACCGAACTGGCTGCCTACGACGCGGCGGTGACCGACTGGGAGCGGGTGCGCGGCTTTGAACGACTCTGAGCTCTCGAGGCCTCGACCCGTCATCGGCCTGACCACCTATCTCGAACAGTCACAAACCGGAGTCTGGGATGTGCCGGCCGCTTTCCTCCCCCAGGTCTACTTCGACTCGGTGACCCGGGCCGGCGGGATCGCCGTGCTCCTACCCCCGCAGCCGGCCAGCCCCGCCATCGCCGCTGGGGTCCTCGACCGGCTGGACGGCCTGATCATCACCGGGGGCAAGGACGTCGACCCGGCGAGATACGGCCAGTCGTCCCACGCTGCCACCGATGAGCCCCGTCCCGACCGGGACGACTGGGAGCACGAGCTCCTGCTCGAGGCCATCGCCCGCGAGTTGCCCTTCCTCGGGATCTGCCGGGGTGCCCAAATGCTCAACGTGGTTCTCGGCGGTACCCTGCACCAGCACCTGCCTGACGTGGTCGGCCACGGCGGCTACCAGGCCGGCGGCGGCGTTTTCAACGCGGTGGAGGTTGAACTCCACCCGCAATCCCAGTTGCACGGGCTGCTCGACGGTGGCACCGCCCCGCTCGCCGTGCCCGTTTACCACCACCAGTCCATCGACCGCGTGGGCGAGCGCCTCGTCGTCACCGCCCGCAGCCTCGAGGGCGTCGTGCAGGCCGTCGAGCTCGACGGCGTTCCCTTCGGGGTCGCGGTTCAGTGGCATCCCGAACAGGACGACGCGGACATCCGTCTCTTCGCGGGCCTCGTCGACGCGGCCGCCCAATACCGGGCCGACCGGCAGAGAGAGGAACGATCGTGAGCAGTTACACCGTCATCAACCCCGCCGATCAGACCGAGGTGTCGATCGTCGAGCACGTCGATCTCGCGGGAACCGACGAGGCTGTACGCCGCGCCGTAGCAGCGCAGCGGCTCTGGGCCCAGGTGGCCCCCGCCGACAAAGCACTGGTGCTGAGGCGGTTCGCCGACGCCGTGGACGGGGACCGGGAGAACCTGGCCCGAATCGAAGTGATGAACTCGGGGCATCCGATCACGCAGGCCCGCTGGGAGGCCGGCCACGTGCGTGATGTACTGACCTACTACTCTGCTGCGCCCGAGCGCCTCTTCGGCCGGCAGATTCCCGTGGCGAACGGACTGGACGTGACCTTCCACGAGCCTCTCGGCGTGGTGGGCATCATCACGCCGTGGAATTTCCCGATGACGATCGCGGCCTGGGGCTTCGCGCCCGCCCTCGCGGCCGGAAACGCGGTGCTGCTCAAGCCCGCGGAATGGACGCCGCTGTCCAGCATCCGTTTGGGCGAACTCGCCCAGGCGGCCGGTCTGCCTGCCGGCCTGTTCCAGGTGCTGCCGGGGCGCGGCTCCGTGGTCGGTGAGCGTTTCGTCACCCATCCCTCGGTGCGGAAAGTCGTCTTCACCGGGTCGACCGCCGTGGGCAAACGCATCATGGCGGGGTGCGCCGACCAGGTCAAACGGGTCACCCTCGAACTCGGCGGCAAGAGCGCCAATATAGTCTTCGCCGACTCGGACCTGGAGAAGGCCGCCGCGACGGCGCCCTACGGGGTGTTCGAGAACGCCGGCCAGGACTGCTGTGCACGCAGCCGAATCCTGGTAGAGCGGAGCGTCTACGACCGGTTCATGGAACTGCTCGAACCGGCCGTGACCGGAGTGCGCGTGGGCGACCCGGCCGATGAGGCGACCGAGATGGGTCCGCTGGTCTCGGCCGCTCACCTCGCGTCGGTCAGGAGCTATGTGCCGGTGGGTTCCCCCGTCGCCTTCCGCGGCAACGCACCGACCGGTCCCGGCTTCTGGTTCCCGCCCACCGTGTTGACCCCCGATTCCCGCTCCGACCGCTGCGTGACGGACGAGATATTCGGCCCCGTGGTCACCGTGCTGCCCTTCCAGGACGAGGCGGATGCCGTGCGGCTGGCCAACGACACCGAGTACGGGCTCTCCGGCTCGATCTGGACCAGGGACGTCGGCCGAGCCCTCCGGGTGGCGCGCTCCGTCGAATCCGGAAACCTCTCGGTCAACTCGCACTCATCCGTGCGGTATTCGACACCGTTCGGGGGCTTCAAACAGTCCGGGCTCGGCCGCGAATTGGGCCCGGACGCCCCCCTGAGCTTCACCGACACCAAGAACGTCTTCATCGCCGTCGATTGAAGCGGCGATCCCGAAACAACCTTCTTTCCAGTCGATCCCGCCCGCCAGAACCTCACACCAAGGAGAACTCCAGCCATGAGCAGCCTCACCCCCATCGATCTCACGCAACGGCTCGCGGGCAAGGTCGCCGTGATCACCGGCGGTGCCAGCGGCATCGGACTGGCCACCGCAAAACGATTCGCCGCAGAGGGGGCGACCGTCGTGATCGGCGACCTCGACGAAACATCGGGCCTCGCTGCCGCGGAACTGGTCAACGGACTCTTCGTCAAGGTGGACGTGACTGACCAGGACCAGGTCGACACACTCTTCGACACCGCCTATCTCACCTTCGGCTCGGTCGACGTGGCCTTCAACAACGCCGGGATCTCACCGCCCGACGACGACTCGATCGAGACCACCGAGCTGCCGGCCTGGCAGAAGGTACAGGACGTCAACCTGAAATCCGTCTACCTCTGCTGCCGGTCCGCTCTGCGATACATGGTCAAGCAGGGCGGTGGTTCGATCATCAACACTGCCTCGTTCGTGGCGGTGCTCGGCTCGGCCACGAGTCAGATCTCCTACACCGCGTCGAAGGGCGGCGTGCTGGCGATGAGCCGTGAGCTCGGCGTGCAGTTCGCCCGGCAGGGCATCCGGGTCAACGCCCTCTGCCCGGGCCCGGTGAACACTCCCCTGCTACAGGAACTGTTCGCCAAAGACCCGGAACGGGCGGCCCGGCGTCTCGTGCACATCCCGGTCGGGAGGTTCGCGGAGCCGGAGGAACTTGCCGCCGCTGTCGCGTTCCTGGCCAGCGACGACTCCTCGTTCATCACCGGATCCACGTTCCTCGTCGACGGCGGCATCAGCTCGGCCTACGTGACGCCGGAATGACCTGACTCAAAACCGTGATGAACTAGATGAACTAGGAGTCTGCATGGAGGGCGGAGACAGACCGTGATCGACGAACAGCCGGGCCTGGACAGCGGCCTACTGCTGCGCCCCGTCCACGGCGGCAACGCTTTCGAAGAGACTGTGCAGCGCCTGCTGCAGACGGTGCGGCTGGGATTGATCGCACCGGGCGAGCGCCTGCCCGCCGAACGCGAGCTCGCCGCCATGCTCGCCGTCAGCCGGGACACCGTCCGGGACGCCATCGCGTCCCTCGCGGAGGCCGGTTACCTGGTCTCCCGGCGCGGACGGTACGGCGGCACCTTCGTCAGCGACGCCCTTCCCAGGCAGACACCCGGGGTCGACCACAGCGGCGAGCTGGTGACCCGCCGGGACATCCCTCCCACGGAAATCGAGGATGCACTCACCCTGCGAGAGATCCTTGAGGTCGGGGCCGCTCGGCACGCCGCCGCACGCACTCTGTCCCCCGCCGAACGCGAGGTGCTCTGGCACAGCCTGAGCGATTCGATCGGCGCGGCCGGGGAGGACTACCGCCGCCTCGACTCTCGGCTGCACCTCACCATCGGAGAACTGGCCGGATCCCCCTCCCTCGTGCCACTACTGGCCGAGGTCCGGATGCGCGTGAACGAGCTGCTCGACCAGATCCCCTCGCTCGGCCCGAACATCGCTCACTCCGACCGACAACACGAACAGATCGTCACCGCGATCCTGACCGGAAGACCTGACGCGGCGGCGCACGCGATGGCCGAGCACCTGGCCGGTACGGCACTGCTCCTGCGCGGCTTTCTGGAATAGAAAACGGGGCAGGGGTACGGCTCGCCGCACCCCTGCCCCACGTGTCTGCCTACGCGCCGAGCAGCGCCTCGATCGGGCCGCGCACGAAGAAGACCAGGAACCCGGCCGCGACGATCCAGAGCAGCGGGCTGATCTCGCGCGCCTTGCCGGAGAACGAGCGCACCAGCACCCAGCTGATGAAGCCGGCCCCGATGCCGTTGGCGATCGAGTAGGTCAGCGGCATCACGAGGATGGTCAGGAAGACCGGGAGCACGATCGAGAAGTCCGAGAAGTCGATGAACCTGATCTGGGACACCATCATCGCGCCGACGATCACGAGGGCGGCCGCGGCCACCTCGAGCGGAACGATCTGGGTGAGCGGGGTGAAGAACATGGCGGCGAGGAACAGAAGCCCCGTCACCACGTTGGCCAGGCCCGTGCGCGCCCCCTCGCCGATGCCGGCCCCGGACTCGATGAACACCGTGTTCGAGGAGGCGGACGTGGAACCACCCATGACGGCGCCGACGCCCTCCACGATCAGGGCCGACTTCAGACGCGGGAAGTTGCCCTTGTCGTCGGCGATCCCGGCCTCGTTCGCCAGGCCGGTCATGGTGCCCATCGCGTCGAAGAAGTTCGTGAAGACGAGCGTGAAGACCAGCATCAGCGCGGCGAGCACGCCGATCCGTTCGAATGCGCCGAAGCTGACCTGGCCGACCAGGCTGAGGTCAGGCAGGGACACGATGGAGGTCGGCACGACCGGCGCGTTCAGGTTCCAGCCGTTCGGGTTCTGGCCGAGCGACGGGCCGACCTTGAAGATGGCCTCCAGGATCACGGCGATCAGAGTGGTGGCGACGATGCCGATCAGGAGGGCGGCCTTGACCTTGCGGGCGACCAGGATGCCGAGGATGATCAGGCCGATCACGAACACGGTCGTCGGCAGGCTCACGACGGAGCCGTTCTCGCCCAGCTGCACCGGCGGCGAGGCCGTGCCGCTCGAGCGGACGAAGCCGGAGTCGACCAGCCCGATGAACGCGATGAACAGGCCGATGCCGACCGTGATGGCGATCTTCAGCTGGCGGGGAACGGCGTTGAAGATGAGTTCGCGCAGACCGGTCGAGGCCAGCAGCACGATGATCAGGCCGTTGATGACCACGAGGCCCATGGCCTCTGCCCAGGTCACCTGGCCCACGACACTCACGGCCAGGAAGGAGTTGATGCCGAGGCCGGCGGCGAAGCCGAACGGCAGCCGGGCGATGACGCCGAAGAGGATGGTCATGACGCCGGCGGTGAGGGCGGTGACCGCGGCGACCTGCGCGTTGGGCAGCCATCCGCCGGCCACGTCGACCGCGGCCTGGTCGGCGCTGAAGCCGCCGAGGATGAGCGGGTTGAGGATGACGATGTAGGCCATCGTGACGAACGTCACCAGGCCGCCGCGGATCTCCCGGCCCCAGGTGGAGCCGCGCCCCGTGATCTCGAAGTACCGGTCGAGCCGGGCGCGGGTGCCCGATTTCTCGGCGCTTGATTTCTCGGCGCTTGATTTCTCGGCGCCCGTGGCCGGGGTGTCCGGCTTCGGGGCAGGGTTGGATGACGTGTGGGTCTCTGTTTCAGAAATGGGGTTCTCCTGGTGGCCGACTCAGCTGATTCTCAGTTCTCCAGTTTACGGCCCCGGAGACCGTCCGGATTCCCGCGAGTCCGCCGGCCGGCGGCTCAGATGTGCGGGACGAAGGCGCCCCAGGCGCGTCGGCGGCCACCGAGCGGGTCGGACTCGATCCGGTCGACGGAGTCGATGATCAGGGTCTGGCGGTCGACCTCGTCGTAGCGGGGCCAGGCGGCATCCGGACTGCCGGTGGCCGCGAAGGCCAGCCACCAGTCCTGCATCCGTCTGCCCACCGCCTGGAACTGGCGCCGCCCGCCGAGCGCCGTCATGCCGCGGCCGGGCCAGCCGTCGAGCCGGTCGAACAGGGGGAACAGCTCGAGCCCGTGGGTGGCGTCGAGCCCCATCGCCCGCAGCAGCCGCGGGGCGGCGTCGAACCGGTAGAAATGCACCGGCGCATAGCGCGAGTGACGCTCCCCCACCCGCACGCTCGGGTACCAGAACGAGAAGTCGCCGCCGAAGTCCAGCGCGGGGCGGAGGGCCGGGATGCCGGGGTACTGCGCCTTCAGGGCCTTCCGCGCCTTCTTGCGGGTGTTGCCGAAGACGGCGCTGATTCGCTTCGGCGTGGTGGCGAGGATGTCGATCCGCCCGCTGAACAGGGATCCCTCGCGGGCGTTCGTGCCGATGATCAGCGGAACCCGGTGCGCGCGCCCGTCGCGGAAGGCGTCAAGCGGGCGTTCGGGCAGGAAGTCGCCGTCGATGACGGGCGAGAGCGGGATGGTGCCCGGGTACCGGTCGGGCGCGCGCCGGGTGAGGTCGGTGGTCGCCTCGGCCAGCCGCGCCGGATCCGCCGCGATGAGCAGGGCCGCCGGGTCCGGCGCCGGCTGCCCCGGGTCCGCCTGTCCGGCCGCGCCGCTCCGCCGGGCCAGGAGGCTGACGAAGTCGCCGGCCCACTCGGCGGTGATCTCCGGCGAGTAGACGGCGTTCGGAGGGGCGCTCTGGGCGATGGCGCGGTGGAACAGCCCGGCGGCGGCGGGAACGGTCATCAGGGTGGTCACGGCGTTGCCGCCGGCCGACTCGCCGAAGAGAGTGACGGCATCCGGGTCGCCACCGAAGGACGCGATGTTGTCCCGCACCCATTCGAGGGCCGCCACCTGGTCGCGCAGCCCGAGGTTGCTCTCGAACGGCCGTTCCGGCGTGGAATACCGACTGAAGTCGAGGTAGCCGAGCGCGCCCAGGCGGTAGTTGATGCTGACGTAGACGATGCCGCCCCGGCGCACGAGGCCCTCGCCCTGCCGGGGCACTTCCCGCGAGGACCCCACGCTGTAGGCCCCGCCGTGCACGAAGACCATCACCGGCCGCAGCGGGCGGCGGCCTGCCGGGCCGGCCTGCTTCACCGAAGCGTCGGGCTCGTCGGGTGCGAGCACGTTGAGGTTCAGGCAGTCCTCGCTCTGCGGGATGCGCGGGTGCGCGCCGATGAACTGGCCGCGGTGGCTCTGAGTGGCAACGGGGCCGAAGGACCCGGCGTCCCGCACGCCAGGCCACGACCCGGCCGGCTGCGGTGCCCGGAAACGGAGTTGCCCCACCGGGGCCGCGGCATACGGAATCCCCCGCCAGGCCCGCACGCCGCGCTCGCGGACCCCCCGCACCACACCGGCCCCGACTCGTACCTCGAGGGGGTCGGTGCGAGTCGGTTGTGCGCTTGGTATCACCGTCCGATCCTATTTCTTCACTACGATCGGAACTACGAACGACATGGAAACGAGAAACAATGGCTCTGCCCTGGACCCTGCACGGCGACGGTAAAACGGTCGGAGCCACCGATGTCGTCGGCCCCGGTGAGCGCCTCAACTGGCCGCTCACCATCGGGATCGGCGCCCAGCACGTCGTGGCCATGTTCGGAGCCACCTTCCTGGTGCCGCTGCTGACGGGCTTCCCGCCCAGCACGACCCTGCTCTTCTCCGGCATCGGCACCCTGCTCTTCCTGCTGATCACGCGGAACAGGCTGCCCAGCTACCTCGGCTCCTCCTTCGCCTTCATCGCCCCGATCACGGCCGCCACCGCCACCGCCGGCATGGGCAGCGCCCTGTTCGGCATCATCGTGGTCGGTCTGCTCCTGGCCCTGATCGGTCTGGTCGTGCAACTGACCGGAACCGGCTGGATCGACGCGTTGATGCCCCCCGTGGTGTCCGGCGCGATCGTCGCCCTGATCGGTTTCAACCTGGCCCCGGTCGCGAAGTCGAACTTCGCCCTGGCCCCGCTGACCGCGATCATCACGCTCGCGGCCGTCATCCTCTCGACCGTGCTGTTCCGCGGCATCCTGGGCCGGCTGTCGATCTTCATCGGCGTGGTCGTCGGTTACATCGCCGCCGTCGTTGCTGGCGAGGTCGACTTCAGCGGCGTGGGCGAGGCGGCGTGGATCGGCCTGCCGCAGTTCACCTCGGCCATGAACCCGCTCGACAACCCCGCCGCCGCGCTGGGCATCCTGCCCGCCTTCCTGCCCGTCGTGCTCGTGCTGGTGGCCGAGAACGTGGGCCACATCAAGGGCGTCGCCCAGATGACGGATGCGAAGGTGAACCACCTCACGGGCCGCGCCCTGATGGCCGACGGCCTGGCCACGATGCTCGCCGGTTTCAGCGGCGGGTCGGGCACCACCACGTACGGCGAGAACATCGGCGTCATGGCCGCCACTCGGATCTACTCCACCGCCGCCTACTGGGTGGCCGGCCTGGTCGCGATCCTGCTCGGCCTCTCCCCCAAGATCGGGGCGGTCATCAACACCATCCCGGCGGGCGTCCTCGGCGGCGTGACCACAGCCCTGTACGGACTGATCGGCATCATCGGCGTCAAGATCTGGCTCGACAACAAGGTCGACTTCAGCAAGCCGGTCAACCAGTTCACCGCCGCCACGGCGCTGATCATCGGCATCGCCGACTACACCTTCACGGCCGGCACCCTCAGCTTCAACGGCATCGCGCTCGGAACGGTGGCCGCGATCGTGATCTACCACCTGATGACGTGGGTAGCCAGGGTGCGCGGCACCACGAGGTAGCCGCCGCCGCAGCTGCCGCGGCAGCCGCTGCCGCTGCCGCAGTCGTCTCGGTTCCCCGCGCACATGCTCGTGCTCCGGTGCGCGTGCAGCGCCGCTACGCGCGTGGCACACCACCCGCGAAGGGGCGCACCTCCCGCGCGCGTCCAGAGTGCCCGTTCCGGTCGAGAGTGACCGGCACAGTAGGCACTCTCGACCGGAACGGGCACTCTCACACGGCAGCGAGTGTCCACCGCTCGAGCTCAGACGGATGCGACGGGCTCCGGTCCGGCTCGCGGCTCACGGCTCACGTTCCCGCTCGCGGCGCAGGCTCCACCGTGAGCCCCGAGCCCCGGGGTGCGCCGCGAGCAGCACACCGGGGTCGCGGCGGCATCCGTTGCCACGAAACCGGTCCACGGATGCCGAGAGCCGTCCTCCGGCCAGGACCCGAGAGTCACCCTTCGGCCGGTCGGCGCCGGCACCCACGCGCGTGCTGCGCCGCTTCGCNGACCCGAGAGTCACCCTTCGGCCGGTCGGCGCCGGCACCCACGCGCGTGCTGCGCCGCTTCGCGCGCGGCGTGCCACCAGCGAAGGGGCGCAGCTACCGCGCAGCTCCCGCGCAGCTCCCGCACGACGGTGCGCAGCTACCGCGCCAGGCCCCGTGCGGCACGCGACAGTGCCCGTTCCGGTCGAGAGTGACCGGCAGAACGGGCACTCTCGACCGGAACGGGCACTGGGGCGGGGACAGCCCAGCGCGGGGCGGAGCGCGGCAGCGAGGCGGAGCGCGGCAGCGAGGCGGAGCGGCTAGCCGTGCAGGGCGGGCACGATCAGGTAGACGCCGAAGATGACCGCCCCGGCGCACAGGACGAAACAGGCGTAGGCGCCCAGCACGGCGGCCTTCTTCTGGCCCCGGGTCAGCGGGGTGGCGGCGGCCTTACGCGCGCGCTTGGCCTCCTTCGCGGCCCGCTTGGGGGTGAGCACCGTGATGGCGCCGGTGAACTCGGCCGGTTCGACGACCGGAACGCGTCCGGCGGTGGTGAGCAGCCGCAGGCCGAGCGAGTAGAGACTCACCACGACCGCGGACGAGACGAGGGACGCGAACGCCACGACGAAGAATGCGGCCCAATCGATCACAGCGCGACCTTCTTCCGGTCCGTGCGGGAGACTTTGCGGGGGGTCTTCCGGATTTTCACGACGCGCCCGGCGTCGTCGATGTCGTGCAGGTTGTCGTGTGTGACCCGGGTGGCGCGGGACCGGCGGAACAGCAGGGCGACGAGGAGGGAACCGAGGACCAGGTCGAGGACGATGCCAATCGGGCCCAGCAGAGCCAGCCCGGCCGCGAATGCGCCCATAATGGCCGAGGCCGGCAGGGTGAGCACCCAGCCGAGCACGATCTGCCCGGCCATACCCCAGCGCACGGTCGAGCCGCGTCGGCCCATGCCGGACCCGATGACGGACCCGGAGGCGACCTGCGTGGTGGAGAGGGCGAAACCGAGGTGGCTGGACGCGAGGATGGTCGCGGCGGTGCTGGTCTCCGCCGCGAAGCCCTGGGCCGGCTTGATCGCGGTGAGACCGCGACCCATGGTGAGAATGATGCGCCAGCCGCCGCTGTACGTGCCGATCGCGATCGCGACGGCGCAGGCGATGATGACCCACGGCTGCGGGCCGGTGCCCACGTCCTGCATCCCGCTGGCGATCAGGGTGAGGGTGATGACGCCCATGGTCTTCTGGGCGTCGTTGGTGCCGTGAGCCAGGGCCACCAGGGAGGAGGAGAAGATCTGGGCGTAACGGAAGCCGCCGCGGCCATCCGCTTTGCCGCTGTCACGGCGGGTGATGAAGTAGGCCAGCCTGGTGGCCAGGAACGCCACGACACCGACCGTCAGCGGGGCGATCAGGGCGGGCAGGATGACCTTGGCGAGCACGACGTCGTAGGCCACGGCCTGGGAGCCGATGCCGATGATGGTGGCGCCGATCAGGCCGCCGAACAGGGCGTGGCTCGAACTGGACGGCAGACCGCGCAGCCAGGTGAGCAGGTTCCAGACGATGGCGCCGATCAGGCCGGCGAAGATGATCTCCGGGGTGATCTGGACGCCGCCGTCACCTTCCTTGATGATGCCGCCGGAGATCGTTTTGGCGACCTCCGTGGACAGGAACGCGCCGACCAGATTGAGGATGGCCGCCAATCCCACGGCGACCCTGGGCCGCATGGCGCCGGTTGCGATGGGGGTGGCCATGGCGTTCGCGGTGTCATGGAAACCGTTGGTGAAGTCGAAAATCAGGGCCAGCGCAATGACGAGCGCGACAATCAGGGTGAAATCCACCGGCGTCTTTCTCTGGGTGTACGACAGCCGGGGTTATCTCAAGCTGCAAAGCAGGAACAATCCTGACACTCGGGGGCAGGCGGGTCAATTCAAAGCGCAAACCAGGCCCTGGTCCACCACCGTCGCGAGGTCTGCCCCGAAGGTGAAGGTGGCCCGCACCGGAATTCCGGCGAGCACGCCCGGCAGCCAGTGCCGGGCGTCGTCCCACATCTCGTCAACGGGCAGGGCCGCCACATCGAACCACTCCGGGTTCAGCTCGTCCGACTCACGCGGGGTCCCCGTCCACTCCGTGCAGACGAACACGCTCGACTCCTGGCTCCAGGCCTCCCGGTGCGGGAACAGGTAGGTCAGCAGACCCATCGGGGTGAGCACGGATGCCGTCACGACCAGGCCGGACTCCTCCTCGATCTCCCGGACCATCGCCTGCACGGCCGTCTCCCCCGGCTCGAGCTTGCCGCCGAGGCCGACGATGTTGCCAAGGCCCAGACCCTTCTTCTTGCGGCCGAGCAGCACCTGCAGGTCTCCCGCCGGGGTGCGACGGGTGAGATAGCAGACGCACACCTGGGGAAGGGACATGATTCCATCGTATTAGGCTGCTGAGATGAACTTCGTGCCCGCATCCGGAACCATCACCATGTTCACCACGACCTGGTGCGGCTATTGCTCGCGCCTGAAGTCGCAGCTCGACAAGGTGGGCATCGGCTACACCGAGGTCAACGTGGAGGAGGTCGAGGGCACCTCGGAACTCGTGATGAGCCTGAACAACGGCAACCGCACCGTGCCGACCATCCTCTTCCCCGACGGGTCGAGCGCCACGAACCCGTCGCTGGCCCAGGTGCAGGCCAAACTCGCCTGACGTCCGGCATTCGCTGAATCCCTGACCACGCCTTAACGAGCTGAGGGGCCCCGGATCAGATCCGGGGCCCCGCAGCTCGTGGTGCGGGTTTAGCCGAACAACACAGCGGCCTCGTCGTACCGCGCCTGCGGCACGGTCTTCAGGCCGATGGTCGCGTCGGCGATGCTGACGATCTCGATGTCGGTGCCGCGCAGCGATACCATGGAACCCCACTGGCCGGCGAAGACGGCGTCGACCGCGGCCATGCCGAGGCGGGTCGCGAGCACGCGGTCGTAAGCCGACGGGGCCCCGCCGCGCTGGGTGTGGCCGAGCACGGTGGCGCGGGACTCGATGCCCGTGCGCTCCTCGATCATCGGGGCGATCATTTCGCTGATGCCGCCGAGGCGCGGACGGTCGAACGCGTCCAGGCCCTTGGTCGAGAGCGCTTGTTCCATTCCGGCGAGCTTGAAGCCCTCGGAGACGACCAGCACGGGTGCACGACCGCGGTCACGCACGTGCAGCACCCACTCGCAGATCTGCTCGATGGTCTGCGGCTGCTCCGGGGTCAGGATGGCGTGCGCGCCGCCGGCCATGCCGGAGTGCAGTGCGATCCAGCCCACGTGGCGGCCCATCACCTCGACGATCATGCACCGGCCGTGCGACTCGGCGGTGGTGCGCAGCCGGTCGATGGCCTCAGTGGCGATTTCGACCGCCGTGTTGAACCCGAACGAATAATCGGTGGCCTCGAGGTCGTTGTCGATCGTCTTGGGGACGCCGACGATCTTGATGCCGGCATCCGTCAGACGACGCGCGGCGGTAAGGGTTCCCTCGCCACCGATCGCGATGATCGCGTCGATGCCCTCCGCGTCCATCGTCTTCTGGATATTAACGGGACCGCCGCGTTCACCCTCGAAGGGGTTCGTCCGGGAGCTGCCCAGGATCGTTCCGCCCTGCCGGGAGAGACCACGCACGCTGTGGCGGTCCAGGGTCATAAAGTCGCCCTCTACAAGGCCTTTCCAGCCGTTGCGTATGCCAACGAATTCGGCGTCGAGGACGCGGACTCCCTTGAGTACGGAACCGCGGATAACGGCGTTGAGTCCGGGGCAGTCTCCACCGCTGGTGAGGATACCTATTTTCATTTGTGGTTACTCCTTGTTGCGAGCGATCATGTTCGGCGCCTTCACCGCCTCCTCATGATGGACCCGAGGTGGGCCCGGTTTCAAATCAACGCCGGTGAGGGGCGCTTCCTACAGCTCCCCGTCGAGCGCCTGGGTGAGCAGGTAGATCAGTGCGCTGGCCTGCACGGAGTCAGCGGAAGAGATTTCTTCCTCGGCGCCGTCGAGGGCTCGGGCGGCGAGGCCCTGCTTGCTCCCGATCAGCTCGGCAATGCGCGCGTCGATCGTGTGCGCGGCGATGATCCGCCAGGCCGTGACCGGCTCGTCCTGGCCGATCCGGTGCACCCGGTCGATGGCCTGGGTCTGTTCCGCCGCGGTCCAGCTGAGCTCGGCGAGCACGACGTGGGATGCGGCCTGCAGGTTGACGCCGACGCCGGCGGCGGACAGGGAGCAGACCACGACGGCCACCCCCGGGTCGTCGTTGAAGGCGTCGATGGCCGCCTGGCGAGCCAGGGCGGTCTGGTCCCCGCGCAGGGACACCGTGCGCAGGCCGCGCCGAGCGAAGATGTCTTCCGCGGCATCCATCACATCGATGTGCTTGGCGAAGAACACGACCTTGCCGACCGAGTGTGCCAGCTGCACGGCGTAGTCCGCCGCGAGGGCGGCCTTGGCCTGGCCGATCTTGCGCACCATGGTGAAGACGTTCTCCCCCGTGCTCTGCCCCTTCGATTCCTCGAGTTCGGCGTGCGCGACGGCGCGGACGAAAGCGGCCCTCTGCTCGCCGTCGAGCACCGGCGGCGTCTGGCCCGGGTGGCGGGCGGCCACGAGCGAGTGGTACCGGGTGACCAGGCGGGCGGCGAGCTCGCGTTCGGCCTGGCGGATGGAGCGCCCGAGGTCGTCGTCCAGCTCGACCGGCAGGTCGGCGATGCGCTTGGCCGGCAGGTCGGCGGCGACATCGACCTTGCGGCGGCGCACGATGCCCATGTCGATCACGGCCGCGCGCGCCGCGGAGTAGAAGCCGGAATCCGCCGGGGTCAGCCCGATGGCTTCGAGCCTGGCCATCAGCTTGGCGGTGGGCTTGTCGCCGTCGATCCAGCCCAGGAACTGCCAGATCGCACGGAAATCGTCGACGTCGTTGATCAGCGGCGTACCGGTCAGGGCCATCAGCAGCGGGTTCCCTCCCGGGGTGCGGCGGCGGATCTGCTCGGCCAGGGCCAGCACGTGCTTGGACCGCTGGGACTGGAGGTTCTTGATGAAGTGCGCCTCGTCGACGACCATGCCTTTGAACCCGAGGGTACCGAGCCAGGTGCGGTGCCGGTCGAGAACGTCGTAGTTGACGATGACCACGTCGGCGAACGCGTCGAGGGTGTCGCCGTCACCGTGGATGACGGTGGCCCGGCGGTTCGGCGTCCACAGTTCCACCTCACGGACCCAGTTCATCTTGACGACGTTGGGGACGATGGCGAGCAGCGGGTATGACCCGCTGACGGATGCCGCGAGCAGGCTCTGCGCCGTCTTGCCGAGTCCCGGCTCGTCGGCGAGCAGGTAGCTGCGGTGGCCGAGGCGCGCGCTTTCGACGAACCGGGCCTGGTGACGCATCAGCTCCATGCCGCGAGGCGAAAGCCGGTCGACGCGGGGCGCCTCGGGCAGGTCCATGCTGGCGGCCTGGCCGCCGGAGCCGTACTCGAAGGATTTGAACAGCGAGCCGATCAGCTCCCAGTTGGCGAGACGGCGGCCGGAGACGACCGGCGGAGCCTGCGCGGCACTGAAATCGGGCGCGAGGAACGGGTTGGCCAGCTGCCGGGCCTTGACCGACTGCGGGATGACCTGGTTGACCGGCATCTCGGGCTTGGCTTCGGGCTCCCGGGTGATGATGAGCTCGTCCGGGGACAGCTCGGCGCCGGATTCGATCAGCCAGTCGCGGCGGAACCGCTGCGCGACCGTGGACACCCCCGCGTCGGGTTCGAGCAGGGTGATCAGGCTGGTGTCGCGTGCCGCGGTCTTCGCCAGGATCTGCGCGATCCCGTCGAGGCGCTTGAGGAGTTCGGCGCGGTTGGCGTCGGTGAGTTCCTTGTCGCCCTTGACCCGGGCGCGCTCCTCGCGCATGAGCAGCGCGATGACCTGGTACTTGGTGCGGTTGGTCGGGCCGAGCTTCGCGCCGGTCTGCGCCTTCGCCTCGACCTCGCGCACCTTGCGGGCGAGGATCGGGATGATGGGGGCGTCATCGTCACGGGAACGGGGTCGCTGCCGCTGGCGACCTCCGGCGGCGGCACGGGTATTCGAACCGGCGGCCTGGTGGCGGGTGTATGCCATTCTTCTCCAACTTCACAGCAGCACGGCAAAGAGAACCGTGCTCGACGTGGTGCGGCATCCGTGGATACCGGTGCGATCGATACGCCGAGGCCTGATCAAGCATCGTGTCACCGACATTAGTGGCACCGAGATTCGTGCGCCCGCATTCTCGATGTGGCAGCCGGTCAGTGTGGCAGCACGGTCGAGGCGGTCAGCGGGCTTTCGCGGCGTGGGGCCAGTCTACGCCCGCGGGTCCCTACTGATGCACCGGCACCTTGGTTCTGACGCCGACGATGATGAAGACCAGGGCGGCGATGAACTGGGCGGACACCCAGCCCTGGCCGTGCAGCTCGATCACGACGATCGGGTTCCACAGCACGGCGATCGGCACGAGCGCGATCAGCCACAGGTACGCCTTCGACTGGACGGCGAAGACGCAGATGATCAGCGCGAGGATGCTCACCGCGTACCGGATGATGATGTAGCTTTCCGAGTCCAGCAGGGCCAGCCCGCCGAGCAGGATGACGGCGCCGAGCAGGCCGGGCGCGAGCGCGGAACGACTGAATGTGGGTTCGACCGGGGTGCCCATCAGACTCCTCCTCCTCCGCCACCGCCGCCGCCCCCGCCGACCGAGCCTCCCCCGCCCGAACCGGAACTGGAGGAACTCGAGGCGCTCCCCGACCAGGATGCCGAGGTGGAGCTGGAGAACGAGTTCAGGCCGGCGGCGAACCAGACCGGACTGAACGGGGCGGAGCCAGCGTACCAGTCCGGCTCCAAGCCGCTCCGGGCGTAGTAGTCGCCGAGCACCTGCGACCACGCGGTCTCCTGGCCGAAGAGAACCGCGAAGGGCAGCAGCCGCTCGTAGAGCTTGAGCACCTGCAGCGGATCGGCCGGGTCGAGCGCGGCATCCCGGACGACGTCCGGGCCGAGAACGGATGCCGCATCCGGCCGGTAGGGCGACCGCAGCGCTCCCTCGGGGCTCTGCAGCACCCGCAGCCGTTCGGTCTCGGCGACGCCGATGTACAGCCGCACGCCCGCCAGGTAGTCGCGGAGTTCGGCGCCGGCCGGGGTGAGCGGCCGCACGCTGGCGGCGAGCGCGATGGTCGCGATGGAGACCAGCGCCCCGAAAATCAGGATCACGGCCGGCCAGGCCCCGCCGACCTCGGTCACGAGGCCACCGATGCTGCCAGCGACGCAGATGACCCCGGTCAACAGGGCGCCGGTGAGCAGCCAGCCGCGGAGCCGGCCGCCCTTCTTCTCCCGCAGCCCGTCCGTCAGCACCTGCTGTCTGACGGCCTGGAGCTGCTTCGTCAGGCCCTTGCCCAGCACGGTGTCCTTCGATTTGAGGTCCCGGCGCGTGCCCTCGTGCAGCCCCGGGAACAGCAGCCGGAGCACCGCTTTCTCGGCCGGGTCGAGCCCCTGCGCGTGCCGCAGCTCGAGCAGGTAGTGCTTCTTGCCCGTTCCTTCGAGCACCCGCAGATTCCCGCGCACGGCGAAGCTGAGGAACTGGGCCGTAATCGCCTTCGCCGACGCTCGGGCCACGTCGCCGCATTGAAGCAGGTTCACGCCCTTCGGCGGCAGGTACTCCGCGATGATGGTGGGCCGCCCCGGCGCGGAACGCCACCGGGTGGCCCGGGCGACGGCCGCCACCGCCGCCAGGACCAGACCGAGCAGCAGCGCGCCGAGGCCGATGCCGGGGAACGGGTTCGCCGTGAACGACTGGTCGCGGGGCACGAACGTGCCGGGCTCGAAAGCGACCGACACGGTGAGCCCCTGGTAGGGGCCGAGGCTGCCGGCGGAGGCGTCGATCACCGTGGCGCCGTCGACGCTGGTCTCGGTCAGGTCCGCGCAGGGCTCGCCGGAGTCGACGCCGCCCTGGTAGCACGCCGACTGGCCGGTCAAGCGGGGTGCCAGGTCCGGGGCCACCGTGAGGGTCGCCGAAACGTCGCCGAAGGGTTGCGTCCAGCCGGTGCCGTTGGCCTTCCAGTAGAACTCCGGGGCCGCGGCATCCGTCGGCAAAAGCGTGACGTCGACCTGCCGGTACTCGATCACGTAGGTGTTCGCGCCGTGCACGTAGTCCTCGGCCGCGATGGTCACCTCGAGGAACTGGTCACCGTCGACGTCGGTGGTCTCGGTCTCGGTCGCCCGCGGGCGCCCGTTCTCGTCGGTCACACTGACCAGGGTCAGGTCGGTCGGATGCCCGTCGTAGTGGGTGGGGATGGCCCGGCGGATGCCCCGGTTCTGGTCGGACTCCGGGAAGCGGGCGACGATCGTCTCGGTGGTGGTCAGCGCGGAGTGGCCGTCGCCGGTGAGCCCGAGCCGGAAATCGGCGTGCCACGAGTCGAACGTGAAGTCCGAGGTGTCGGTGGCCACGATGGCGGGCGCGGCAGCCGCCGGAGCGGCGAGGCCGCCCAGGGTGAGGCCGCCGAGCGCGGCAATGAGCAGGAAACGGACCGATCGGCGCATGCGCCCACTCTACTCAGCGGCCCCGCATCCGCGACGGCACAAACATACCCCTCCGGGGTATGCCCCATCACGGTACTCTGAACGCATGATCAAAGACATCAAACGGCGTGCCCTGCACCGTGCCCGCATCCTGGAGGGACAGATGCGCGGCCTCGAGAAGATGATCGAGAACGAGGAGTACTGCATCGACATCCTCACCCAGTCCCTCTCGATTCAGAAGTCTCTGGGCTCGCTTAACAAACTCATCGTCGACAACCACCTGCAGACCCACGTCACGCAGATGTTCGAAGCCGGCGGCGAGGAGCGGGACACGGCCATCGCGGAGCTGCTCAAGGTGTTCGAACTCAACAACAACAGGTGACGCCCGTCCGCGCCGGTGCTGCCACCCGGTACCGTCACACGTGCGAGATCGGGATCGCCGTGCTCGACGGCGGCCGTTCGAAGATCGCCTCGAGCGCCGCCTGCAGTTCACTGGCCCAGGCCGCGTAGCCGTCGGCGTTGAGGTGGAGGCGATCGTCGGAGAAGCTGACGTCGATCTCCCCGTCGGGCTGGGCCAGCCGGGGCCAGAGGTCCAGGAAGGCCGCGTGCTGAGTCGGCACGAACTGGCGCAGATGGCGGTTGATCGAGCGGAGGGTGTTTGCGAAGTCGCGTTCCCGCGGCGGGACCGAGACGACCAGGAGGCGCGCGCCCGGCAACCCCTTGCGCAGCGCGCAGATCACCGTCTCCAGGTTGCGCACGATGTACTCGTCTGACCGGCGCCAGCCCAAGTCGTTCGTTCCCGCCCCGACCACGACCGCATCCGGCTCAAGCTCGATGACCGCGTCGACGCCGGCCACGACCTCGTCGGTGGTGTACCCGCTGACGCCGAAATTGCGCACCTCATACTCGGGGAGCCACTCCGCCCACTGGCCGCTCGCGGTCAGTGCGCCTCCCATGAACACCACAGATCCCGACATGGCTGCCTCCCTCGCACCCCTTCCATCATGCATCCGCCGGGCCGAGGCGGCCAGCCCCTGCGGGTGATATCAGGGTTCGACGGGCAGCGCGGCAACGGATGCCGGGTCCGCCCTGCTCCGGGCATCCGTCTGGACGGCGTCGGTCGTGACGGCTTGCGCCGCTTCCCCGAGCGCGGCAGCGGTGATGCGGTTGGCCATCCCGCTGAACACCACGCCGTGGAACGGGAGAACGGAGAACCAGTACAGGCGTCCGCCCAGGCCGCGCGGGAAGAAGACCGCTCGCTGCCGGTAGATCGAGCCGCCGTCCGGTGCCGGCTCGGCGGTCATCTCCAGCCACGCCCGACCGGGAACCCGCATCTCGGCCCGCAGGCGCAGAAACCTGCCTCGGTCGATTTGTTCGACCCGCCAGAAGTCGAGCACGTCCCCGGTGTGCAGGTGGTCGGGGTTGCGGCGGCCGCGGCGGAGGCCCACGCCGCCGACGATCTTGTCCATCCAGCCGCGCACCGCCCAGGCCAGTGGGAAGGAATACCAGCCGTTGTCGCCGCCGATGCTCTCGATCACACGCCACAGGTCGGCCGGCTTCGCGTCGGTGTGCTTTTCTCGCAGGTCGGTGTAGACGAGGTGTCCGGCCCAGTCCGGGTCGCTCGGCAGCGGGTTGCTGGACGCGCCCTCGATCGACGCGTTGCGCCAGCTGGTCTCGACGTCACCGTCGCGCATGCGTCCGAGGGCAAGCCGAACGGCCGTGCGGTAGGGAGTGAGGCCATCCTTCGGTCGCGGAATGTACTCATCGATGTCGCGCTCGTGGACGACGCAGTCGTTCTGCAGCGACGCGATGATGGGCACGGCCAGGCTGCGCGGGATGGGGGTGACCAGGTTCACCCACTGCGAGGCCAGCCACGGAGTGAAGACGGGGAGCGAGGCGATCGGGCGCTGGCGCAGGCCGGCCTCGAGGGCGTAGCCGTTCATCATCTGGCCGTAGCGGAGAACGTCGGGGCCGCCGATGTCGAACGTGCGGTTGACGTCCGCCGGCAGGTCCACCGAGGAGACGAGGTAGTAGAGGACGTCGCGCACGGCGATCGGCTGGATCTTGTTGCGCACCCATTGCGGTGCGGGCATATACGGCAGCACGTCGGTGAGGTGGCGGATCATTTCGAACGAGGTCGAGCCGGAGCCGATCACTACGCCGGCCTGCAGCGCAGCCGTGGGCACACCGGATTCCAGCAGAATACGGCCGACCTCGGCGCGCGAGCGCAGGTGCTGGGAAAGCTCGGCGGTGTCGGGGTGCAGCCCGCCGAGGTAGATGATGCGGGACACGCCGGCCTCGGCGGCGGCGGTCGCCACATTCCGGGCCGCCGTGCGCTCGGTGCGCTCGAAATCGCCGCGCGTGCCCATGGAGTGCACGAGGTAGTAGAGCACGTCGCTGCCGGCGCACGCGGCCCGCATCGAGTCCAGGTCCCCGAGGTCACCCTCGACCACCTCCACCTGCCCCGCCCAGGGCACGTCCTTGAGCTTCTGCGGCGAGCGCACGAGAACTCGCACCTCGAACCCGGATTCCAGCAGTATGGGAACCAGACGGCCACCGATGTATCCGGTGGCGCCGGTGACGAGAATGCGACGAGGCTTCATCCCGCCAGCCTAGGTGCCTCTACGGCCCGGGAGCCGGGGATTCGGGAGATTCGGAGGCGCCTCCCACGGAGCGCCTGCGGACCCGGCTGTGGATGATTCGCGCACCGGCTGCGGGAGTGGAGCATCATCGCCGGATGACACTTCGACTAGACCCGCGCTACCCCGTCGTCTGGCGCTCGCCCGACACCATCCAGGTCGGAATCGACCGGCCCCTCGTCGTGCTCTCCGCCGTGGCCGACGGACTCGAACGGGTGATCTCCGCCCTCTTCGTGGGTATCCCCCACTCGGGGGCGCTCATGCTCGGCCGGCAGGGCGGGGCCTCCGACGAGGACATCCTGGCGCTGCTCCACGCCCTGGCCCCGGTGCTGCTGGTCACGGGGGAGAGCCGTCCGGCAGACGAGATCGCAGGGGAATCCGTGCCGGGGTCTGTTCCCGGGTCCGCGCCGGCCCGGGAGCCGGCTCCCCCGGCGATTGTTCCGGGCCCGGTCTTCGTGGGCGGGAACGGCCCGACCGCCGAGCGAATCAAGAGGCTACTCGAGGATCTGGGCTTCCGGGTGACCGAGCGGGCAGACAACGACGGTGCGGCCCTGGCCGTCGAGGTGGCCCACTTCGCGCTCGAACCCGACCGGCACGGACGCTGGCTGCGCCGGGACATCCCGCATCTGCCCGTGGTGTTCAGCGACTGCCAGGTGCGGATCGGGCCGCTGGTCGAACCCGGGACCGGCGCCTGCCTCTCCTGCCTGGAGCTCGCCCACATCGATGCGGACCCGGCCTGGCCCGCCATCGCCTGCCAGCTGCTCACCCGCCGGGCACCGACGGAGACCCCGCGTCAGAGCATCGATGTGTCCACGCGCGTCGCCGGTCTCGTGCACGACCGGCTGGCGTCGGGCCGATCGGTCCTGACCGGCACGTCGCTGGTGATCGACGCGGAGAACAGTCTGTTGCGGCGCCGCGTGCACCAGCCGCATGAGCGGTGCGGCTGCCTCTCCGTGCCGGGAAGCCTGTCCGCCTCGACTGCACTCGGCGCCGACCGGTTGTGACGCGTGCCGGGGTCGGCCTCAGACGAGCCGGCCTCAGCCGAGCCGGATCTCGTGATCGGCGCGGGCCCGGGTGAGCTCGATCAGGCGCGCGTTGGCCTCGTCGGGGCCGAGGGCCCAGGCGCGGGCATCCGTCGCCGACTTGCCGTAGCGCTCGTGCCGGGCGACGAGCCGGGCCAGGTGCAGCGAACGGTCCACTCCCACGAACAGGCTCAGGTTCAGTAGCGGCGCTACCCGCTTCCAGCCGGCCCGGTCGTGCAGCAGATAGTTGCCCTCGACCACCAGGATGCGCCGGTCGGGGTCGATCTGAACCGTGCCGGGGGTCGCCTCCTCGGTCTCCCGGTCGAAGCCGGGCGCCGTGACGGGGCCGTCGGTGGACCGCAGCCGGCGCAGCAGGTGCACGAAGCCGTCGACGTCGAGGGTGTCCGGCGCGCCCATGCGGTCGCGGCGGCCGAGCTCGACCAGCCGGGCCTGCGGCAGGTGGAAGCCGTCCATCGAGACCAGTTGCGCGCGCGACACCGGCGTGTTGAGCCACGCGACGAGGGCCTCGGCGATCGTCGTCTTGCCGGCCCCGGGGGAACCGGTGATGCCGATGATCGTGCGCGCAGGGCCGTCGGCGCGGGATGCTGCGGCCGGGGAATGCGGGCGCGGGCCGGCATCCGTGGGGGCCGTGACAGCCGTGGCGGTCGTGATAGCCGTGGCGGTCGTGACGACGGCGATGATCTCGTCGAGAGTGCGGAGCAGGGGCATGGTCCCAGTATGAAACCGGGCGCGCCGGTCAGTGGCCGAGGTCGAGGCCCGGCGCCGAATCGAACACGAATTCCGCCCAGAGCCGGTAGCCGAGCGCACTCGGGTGGAAGCCGTCGCTCGCGAAGAACCCGTCGACATAGGGCGGCGGCGTCGGGATCGCCACGACCCGGTCGAGGCCCTGCACCGCGAGGCGGGCGCCGGTGTCCAGGCTGGCCGCGTGCCGGGCGAGAGTGGCGCGCAGCGGTTCGGGCAGCAGGTCGAACCGGTCGAACCGCGGCATCAGCGAGACGAGAACATCCGCGTGCGGGGCCGCCGCGCGCAGGGTGCGCACGATCGACCGCACGTCGCGGGTGAACGCGGAGCGGGACCGCAGGCCGAGCGCGTCGTTCGCGCCGATCGTGAGCAGCGCCAGGTCGAAGGGAACCGCTGCCGCCTCCGCCACGAACCGCTCGCGCACGTCCTTGGCCGTCGCTCCGTTCTCCCCGATCGCACGCCAGCTGGCTCCGCGGCCCCAGCGCACGGCGACCTCGTGCGCGATCCAGCCCGGAAGCGCCTCGTCCTGGGTGAGGGCGCCGACCCCGGCCGCGGTCGAGTCACCGAGCACCAGAATCCGCAGCGGGTCGGGGCCGGGGCGGGACCCGGTCCAGGGCAGGGCTGCGTCGGGTAGCCGCGGGGTGTCGCGCCGAAGCGCCCGTGCCTGGGTCACAAGCAGCGGCGCCAGCGGGACCGCGGCAAGTCGCGTGTACGGAAACGGATTCACGGGTCGAGGTTACCCCGACGCCCCGAGGAGCCGCCCGCGAGGCGGCCTCGCCGGCGCCCGCACCACCACCACCACCACCACCACCACCACCACCACCACCACCACCGTCAGCTACAGCCGCAACCACAGCTGCAGGCAGGCCGGGCTCCCGTGCATAACTCCTGCAATCTGCTCGGCCGGGGTGCGCTGCAGCCCGAATTCACTGGGCGGCGCCCCGGCCCCCTCTGAGAATCTGCAGGAGTTATGCTCAGGCCGCGCGGTCCACACACCTCGTCCCCCACCCCGCGTTCCTCGTTCCTCGTCTCTCGTCCCTCGTTCGCCACTGATATCCCGTCGGGCGATCGGGCGAGGCCTACCAGGTGCGTAGGTGCCCAGGTGCGTAAGTGCCCAGGTGCGTATGTGCCCAGGTGCCGCGATGCCGCGATGCCGCGGTGCCGCGATGCCGCGATGCCCGGAGGCCCAATGACCGACGCCGAGTGTGGCTAATTCAGGAGAAGTCGGCCGGCCGCCGGACCTCGGCGCCGAAGCAGTGCGGCGGAACCTGCGATTCCGCGCGGATCTCCTGAATTAGCCACCGTGGCCTCGGGTGCTGCTGGTGGTGGTGCTAACCAGGTCGAGGGCGAGGCGGGGGTAGAAGCGAGCGGGCAGACCGGTAAGCAACGTCAGGCGCGGCGGACGCGGCCAGGTCAGGCGCGGCGGACTGGGCAGGCAGGTCAGGCGGGCAGGGCGGGCAGGCGCCGCGGACGCGGCCAGGTCAGGCGCGGCGGACTGGGCAGGCAGGTCAGGCGCCGCGGGCGCCGGCCGCACGGGCGGTGCGGAGGCCGATCTCGCCGAGGAAACGGGACCGCTCGCGCGGGGCGCGCTGCTGGTGTCCGGCCGCCGACCAGCTCAGCGCGAGCCGGCGACGGGCCCGGGTGATGCCCACATAGAGCAGGCGGCGTTCCTCGTCGATCTGCTCGAAGGTGCCGGCGTAGCTGATTGGCACCAGACCCTCCGACAGCCCGATCAGGAAGACCGCCTCCCACTCGAGACCCTTCGCGGAGTGCATGGTCGCCAGCGTCACCGCGGACACCGTCGGCTCGTGCTGGCCGGCCTGGCGCTCCATCAGCTCGTCGGTGAACTGGCGGAACGTGGTCCCCGGAGCCGCCTGATCGACCAGGCCCATGATGGCGTTGAGGGACTCCCAGCGATCGCGCACCGCCCCGGGGGCCTCCGGCGCGCTCTGGCTCCAGCCGAGGGAGCGCAGCACATCGCTGACGGATTTGAACAGGGGCTCGCCAATGATCGACACGGATGCCGCCCGCAGCTGCATCACCGCCTGCTTGACCTCCGCGAGGTCGAAGAACCGCTTGGAGCCCCGGATCTGGTAGCTCACCCCGACGTCGCCGAGGGCGGTCTCCAGAAAGGCCGCCTGCACGTTCACCCGGAACAGGACGGCGATCTGCTCCGGCTTGGTCCCGGCCTCGATCAGGTCGAGGATGCTCTGCGCGACGCCGCGCGCCTCGGCCATGTCATTGGCGTACTCGCGCACGCTCGGCTCGATGCCGGCCTCGGCGGCGTTGGCCTGCAACGTCAGGGCCCCCGCCCGCCCGCGCATCAGCTGGTTGGCGGTGGACACGATCGACGCGGTGGAACGGTAGTTGCGCTCCAGCCGCACCACGGTCGCGTCCTCCCACCGTTTCGGGAAGTCGAGCAGGTAGTCGCTGCGGGCGCCGGTGAACGAGTAGATCGTCTGGCTGGCGTCGCCCACCACGCAGAGATCGCGCCGCTCCCCCAGCCAGAGCGAGAGCAGGTCGTGCTGCAGCGGCGACACGTCCTGGTACTCGTCGACGACGAAGAAGCGGTACTGCTCGCGCACCTGCAGGGCCACGGACGGCTCCGCCTCGATCATCCCCGCCATGGCCAGCAGCACGTCCTCGAAGTCGATCTGCTTGCGTTCGTCCTTGAGCCGCTCGTAGGTCTCCTGCATGGTCAGGACCTGGTCCACGTCCAGCCGCCCGGGCAGGCTCCGCCGGGCGATCCCGGCGCCGTAGGCCTCGATGCTGAGGCCGGAGGTCTTGCGCCACTCGATCTCGGCGGCCAGGTCGCGCAGGGTGGCGGTGTCCAGCTTGAGTTTCAGGGTTTCGGCGGCGTGGCCGAGCAGACGGCCCTTGCCGTCGAGGATGCGGGGAGCCTGGCCGCCGACCACGTGCGGCCAGAAATAGTTCAGCTGGGACAGGGCGGCCGCGTGGAACGTGCGCGCGGCGACGCCGCCCGCGCCCAGCTGGCGCAGCCGGCCGCGCAGTTCCGCGGCGGCGCGCGCCGTGAACGTGAGCGCCATCACCCGGCCGGGCGAGTAGGCGCCGGTCATCACGCCGTAGGCGATCCGGTGGGTGATGGCGCGGGTCTTGCCGGTGCCGGCGCCGGCGAGCATGCACACCGGGCCGACCAGGGCCTCGGCGGCCACCCGCTGCTGCTCGTCGAGGCCGGCCAGGAGGGAGGCGGCGGTCAGCGCCATCCGTGCACCTCGTCCGGACCGAAGTCCAGCGGCTCGCCCATCCAATGCTCGATGATCGCGCGGGCGATCGAGGACCGGCCGGGCAGGATGATGCTGTCGCCGGCGGCTCGGAGCTCGTCCCGGCTGAACCAGCGCAGGTCGAGGATCTCCTCGCCGTCGGGGAGCAGGCCCGAGGCCGGCTGCCCGTCGGCGAGGCTCGCGGTGAAGCCGAACATGATCGAGGCCGGGAACGGCCAGGGCTGGGAGCCGAGGTAGACCGGGTCGGTCACCCGCAGGCCCGATTCCTCGAACATCTCCCGGATCACGGCCGCTTCGAGCGACTCGCCCGGTTCGACGAAACCAGCCAGGAGGGAGTAGCGGTTGTTCTCCCACAGGGCGTTGGAGCCGAGCAGGATGCGGTCGTCGGCGTCGGTGATCAGCACGATCACGGCCGGGTCGGTGCGCGGGAAGACCTGGCCGCCGCAGGACGGGCAGCGGCGGGTCCAGCCGGCGGTCTCGAGCAGGGTGGCCGTGCCGCACCGCGGGCAGTGGGAGTGGGAGCCGTGCCAGTTGACCACCCCGAGGGTCTCGGTCAGCAGGCCGGCGTCGCGGTCGGTCAGGGCCGTGGCCACGGTGCGGAGCGACGCCCAGCGCGCCGGGTCCGGTTCGAGCGCCGCGGCCGCGTCGTCGGACAGGACGGCCGCGACGAGCCGGGTGCCCACCGGTTCGGACTCCTCCGGGGCCAGGGACCGACCGAGGTAGAGCCGCAGCTCCGCGCTCGGCACCCGGTCGGGCGCCAGCAGCCGGAGCCGCGCCGGGCCGCCGGTGGGGCTCATCAGCGCGGAACCGCGGTGGAGCGCGAGCACGCGCGTGGAGGCATCCGCCCACAGCCGGTCGAGCAGGTCTGGCGTGGCCCGGGCCTCGTGGTCGCGATCCACCGCCTGGCGCGACAGCGGCAAGCGGGACGTGAAAGCAAACGACATGGTGCCCTCCGGGCTCGGGCAGTTCTGCCGAAGTTGTGTGGAGGCGTGGCGAACGACCGCGCCGGGAGGAAGTCGACCTAACCTAGAAGGTATGGTCAGATCCCCTCTCACTCTAGCCGCGCTGGCCACTGCCGCCGTTCCCGGACTGGACGTCGTCCGGGCCCGGTCCTACGGCTCCAGCGCACGCACTCCCGGAGCCAACGGCTCCTTCGATTCCGCCCTGCTGATCGACACCGAGGGACGGTCGCTGATCATCCGCGTACCGGTCTCCCAGGCCGCCGAAACGGAGCAGTCCGCCGACCTCGTGGCCCTGCGCGCCCTCACGGTCGGCACCCGCAGCCGCCTCCCCTTCGACGTGCCCGAGTTCGTGGGCCAGGCCCCGCTCAGCGGCACCCGGGCCGTCGTCTACGAGCTGCTGGACGGCGACTCGTTCGACGCGGATGCCCTGACCGGCCACGCCGGCGTGTCCGGGTCGATCGGGCGTGCCATCGCCGCGATCCACGGTCTGCCGACCGCATTCGTGGGCACCGCCGGCCTCCCCCAGCAGAGCGCGCAGGACTGCCGCACCGGGGCCATCGACCTGATCGACCGCGCATCAGCCACCGGTTACCTCCCCGCCGCCCTCCTCCGCCGGTGGGAGCAGGCCACGGACGACGATTCCCTGTGGCAGTTCGCTCCGTGCGTGGTGCACGGCTCGCTGTCCGCCGACTCGTTCTTGATCAGCGAGGACTCCGTCTCCGGCGTGCTCGGCTGGTCGGCGCTCAGCGTGGGCGACCCGGCCCGCGACCTGCACTGGCTGCTCGCCTCCCGCGGGGCGGCCGGCGAAACCGCCGTCGCCTCCTACGCGACCGCCCGCCAGGGCAACGATCCGCGGATCACGCAGCGCGCGATGCTCTACGCCGAACTGGAGCTGGCCCGCTGGCTGCTGCACGGCACGGACACCCGCAACCAGGGCATCGTCGACGACGCCGTCGCCATGCTCGACGGGCTGGTCGACAACGTACACCGGAGCGCCTCGCATCCGTTGTCCCCCGACACCGGCCCTATCCTCGACGTCGCCGGCGTCGAGAACATGCTGGCCTCGACACCGCGGAACACCCCTCGGCGCGACCTCAGCTCGTCGCTGCACACGGATGCCTACAACCTCTCCGACTTCGGGCCGAGCGAGTTCGCCGATGACGACGACGCCGACGGAGCCACCCGGGACCGCACCGGTGCGGGTGCGGCCTCGTCCGCCGGGGCGGCGCCCGCCGGTCATGGAGCCGACGCGGTCACCGGCCCCATCGACATCGTGGCGGGCTCCGCCAGCGACACGGCCGGCCGGACCGACGACCAGGCCCGCACCAGGTCCTCCTCCGAGTAGAGCCGGGCGGGCGCGACGATCGTGTCGTCCGCGACGAAGTAGAACACCGCGTCCACGAGACCTGGGTCGATGCCCTTCCAGCGCGCGTACGCGAGCCGGTAGAGGGCCAGTTGCGTCTGCTTGAGCTCGAGGTCCGCCGCATTCTTCGGCGCCCGGCCGGTCTTCCAGTCCACGACCTGGTACCCGGTCTCCGTGCGGTAGACCGCGTCCAGCTTGCAGACGAAGACCTGCCCGGCCAGCACGTGGTGGATCTCGATCTCGACGTCCTCGGGCGCCAGAGCAGCCCACGGTGACTGCTCGAAGGTGCGCTGCAGCCGCTCGAGCTGCGCCTGCTCCAGGGGCTGGTTCTGGTCGAGGTCCAGGTCGAACGCGTCCGGGTCGAGGTCGCCCAGGTCCAGTTCGTTCTCGCCCGCGTCGATCAGGTCGCCGCCGGACGCCCCGCCGGCGCGCTGCTCCACCCAGGAGTGGAAGAGGGTGCCGAGCCGGGTGGCCCGGTAGGGCCGTTCCGGCATCGGCCGCCGCAGCCGGGCGGCCACCCCGTCGGGGTCGTCGAGGTAGTCCTTGAACCGGGAGGCCGGGATGCGGGTCGGCGGCGGGGCCCAGGCCGCGCCGGCGAGCCGCAGCGCACGCTCCTCGAGCAGGAGGGTGACCGCGTGGGTCCAGCGGGTCTCCCGGTCGGAGCCGTCGGAGTCCGCCTCCCCGTTGACCCGGGCCGCGGCGGCCTCGACCAGCGCCCGCCGGGCGCCGAGGGGGTCGAACGGCCAGAGTTCGGCGCTGTCCTGGTCGGCGCCGGGCAACTCGTCGTCGACACTGCCCTCCGGCAGCGGGTCGATCAGGCCGGCCTCGGCCAGTTCCGCCAGGTACCGGCTGGGCTTCCGCACGGTGGTGCCGCCGCCCCAGAACGAGCCGGTCAGGAGGAGCTCGCGCTGGGCCCTGGTCGTGGCCACGTAGATCAGGCGACGCTCCTCGTCGTCGTGGCGGGCCGCGAGCTGCTCCTTGTAGGCGAGGAACTCGGTCTCGTACGACAGCTGGGTCTCGTGCTCGCGCCAGGCCAGCTCCGGCAGTTCGGCCCGGTCGCCCCGGAACGGGTAGGGCAGTTCGCCGAAGCGCAGCCAGCCGGAGCCCTCCCTGGTCTGGGCCGGCAGGCTCTTCTCGGTCAGGTTGGGGATGGCGACGTAGTCCCATTCGAGCCCTTTGGCCCCGTGGATGGTGAGCAGCTGCACGGTGCCGTGCTCGCTCATCTCGAGCCGCGGGCCCATGTCGTCCGCGAGGGCCGCCCGGTCCAGCCAGCGCAGGAAAGCGGAGAGGCTGCCCTGCTCGTCGCTGGCCAGGAACGCGGAGACGGTGTCGTGGAAGGCGTACAGGTTGGCCAGGCCGAGGCCGTTCGACTCGTTGGCGACCAGTTCGACGTCGAGCAGGAGTTCCTGTTCGATCAGCCGCACGAAGTCGAGCAGCGGCAGGCCGGCCCGCGCTCGGAGCCAGGCCAGCTGGCGTCCGGCCGCGCGCACCCGGGAGCGGCCCTGGTCGCTGAAGCCCTGCAGTTGCCCGTGCGTCTCCGGCGCCGAGGCGACGAAATCGAGGGCGTCGACGAGGGAAGCGCCCTCGTCGACGGCGACGGATGCCCGCATCTTGTCTTTGAGGTCCTGGGTCACGGCCTGCTGCGCCCAGTCGTGCGCGGCCAGCCAGCGGGCCACGGCGGCGAGGTGCTGCAGGTCGCGCGGGCCCACCCGGTAGCGGCCGCTGCCGAGCAGCCGCACCAGCTCGCTGCCGGCGGAGGGGTCGTGCACGACCCGCAGCACGCACACGACGTCGGTGACCTCGGGGGTGGACAGCAGCCCGCCGAGGCCGAGCACGTGGGCCCGGACGCCCCTCTCGCGCAGCACCTCGGCGAAGTATTCCATGTCCCGGCGGGCCCGGAACAGCATCGCGCCGGACCGCTCGCTGCCCGGCGGCAGGCGCGTCGCGAACCAGTCCGCCACCGCGCGGGCCTCGTCGGCCATGGTCTCCCGCATCGAAGCCTCGACCCGGCCGGATTCTTTGCCGGCCGGCACCTTGAGCGTGTCCACCTGGATGCCGTCGGGCCGGGCGCGCAGTGCGTCGCTCAGCGGGGACACCAGGGCGTTGGCGACGTCGAGCACGGCGACCGGGTTGCGCCAGGTATAGGAGAGACTCATCGACGGCGCCTCCCGGTTGGAGAGGCCCGCGAAGCTCTGCGAGAAGCCGAGCAGGTTGGCGGAGCTGGCCCCGCGCCAGCCGTAGATGGACTGGTGCGGGTCGCCCACGGCCATCACCGGGTGCCGGCTGAAGAGGGTGTGCAGCAGTTCTGTCTGCAGCACGGAGGTGTCCTGGTATTCGTCGAGCAGCACCACCCGGTACTGGTCGCGGTAGCGGGTGACGACCTGCTCGACCTTCTGGCAGACCTGCAGGGCCAGGGCGACCTGGTCGGAGAACTCGATCAGCCCCAGGCGTCGTTTCTCGCTGCTGTACCGTTCGGCCAGCTCGAACAGGACCGGCAGGGGTTCCACTGCCGCGAGGGACTCCACGACCGAGGAGTACGGGATCTTCTTGCGCGGGTTGCCGTAGGGCAGGTCCCGCAGGTAGGCAAAACCGTGCGCCAGCCCGGCCAGGTCGTGCGGGGCGGTCGCCTCGCCGGAGACGAACCGCGGGGGGTTCTCGGCGAGGGAACGGCTGAAGGAGAGCACGGCATCCGTCACCAGGTCGAGCTTCTTGCCGAACGGGACGAGCCGGTTGTCGCCGTGCTCGATCACGACCCGCCGGGCGAGGAGCCAGGCGCTGGTCTCGCTCAGCAGCACCGATTCGGGCTCGCGGCCGAGGAGCAGGGCGTTGTCGGTGAACAGGCGGCTGGCGAACGAGTTGTAGGTGGAGACGGTGGGCGCGTTGAACAGGTCGGAGGAGTCGATCGTGACCTGGTCGGCGGCGGGCCGGGGCGGCGCGGGCAGCAGGCCTTTCGCGTCGAGCTGGCCGATGCGGGTGCGGATGCGGTCGTTCAGCTCGCCGGCGGCCTTGCGGGTGAAGGTGAGTCCGAGGATCTGGTCGGGCCTCGCGTGGCCGTTGGCGAGCAGCCAGAGCACCCGGTTGGCCATGGTCTCAGTCTTGCCGCTCCCGGCCCCGGCGACCACGAGGGTCGGCGCCAGGGGCGCCTCGATCACCGCCTGCTGCTCGCGGGTGGGCGGGAACATCTCGAGCGCCTCGGCGATGCGAAGGGCGGAGATCTGGACGGCGGAGTTGGGCGCCGGGATGAGGGACTGGTTCATGCGCTGACCTGCTTGATGACGTGGATTCGGCAGGACCCGTGCGAGCGCGGGTCGAGGCAGTGGGAACTGATTTCGGCGACGAAGGTGGCGGCGCCCATGCCGACGGCGTCCGCGCCGACCCGGGCGCGGAAGGCCGCGAGCTCATCGGGGCTGAACGTGGGCTGGGTGGGGTTGCGGTAGTTCTGTTTGACGGTGCCGCTGGACACGATCAGGAGGCGGGCCCCGGCGAGGTCCGTGCCCTCCGGGATGCCGTCGATGGCACCCTCGTTGAAGGCAAGCTGGTAGGCGCCGAGCTGCGGGTGGTCGACCACCCCGGCATCGCTGGTGGGGTCGCCGCGGCCGGTCTTCAGGTCGACGATCACGGCGCGCCCGTCGCCGAGCCGTTCGACCCGGTCGACCGTGCCGGAGAGCACGGCTCCGCCGACGTCGAGCTGGAAGGTACCCTCCGCGCTGAGCAGGCTGCCGCCGCCGCGCTCGAAGTCGAGCAGGTAGGAGGCCAGCCGGTCGGTGAGGGCCCGGGCCTCGACCTTCTGCACCCGGGACTGCCACTCGGCGTCGAACTGCAGTTCGCCCCAACGCGCCTCGACCCCCTGCCACAACGACTCCGGGCTCCGGTCGGTGGAGTCCTCCATCACCTTGTGGATGATCGTGCCGAGGTTCGCGGCCGTGTTGGAGGTGCCGCCACCGACCTGCCCGATCACCCAGTGCAGCGGGCAGGTCTCGAACGCGGCCATCCGCGACGGCGAGACGCGCACCGGCTGGTCGCCGGCATCCGGGTCGTTCAGGGGGCGCAGTGTGCTCGGCGGGGTCATGCCGTACCACTGGCCGGGGGCGGCGCCGGGCACGTTTTCGCGGGCGAGCCGGGCGAGGGTGGCCGCGGCATCCGTTGCCCGCCTGGCGGTGTCGTCGTCGTGACGCACCGAGGCGCCGGCCCGGGTGAGGTCGCGGGTGAGGTCGCGGCGGAGCCGGCCCACGAGCCCGCGCAGGGACAGAGGGTACCGGCTGATGTCGGCCGGGTCGAGGCTGTCGTCGACGACCGGATCGGGCAGCAGCCGCAGGAAGACCGACGGCTGGTTCTCCTCGTTGTCGATCGCGCTCACCAGCAGTTCGGTGCGGGCGCGGCTGGCCGCCTGGGCGAACATCCGCAGTTCGTCGTGCAGCACGGCGGTGCGCTCCCCCGCCTCCTGCGGGTCCTGCCCTGAGGCGAGCGCGGCCAGGTCGCCGGCGCCGAGCAGGGACCCACGGATACGCAGGTCGGGCCAGACGTTCTCCTGCACCCCGGCGAGCACGACCAGGTCGAAGTCGCGGCCGATCATCCCGCTCGGGGTGGAGATGACGACCGCGTCGCCGAGGGCGCGAGGGGCCAGAGTGTCTTCGGGCACGTCGGTGTCGACGAGGTGCCCGACGAAGAGAACCGGCGGGGCGGCCGGGGTGCGCTCCACGTAGCGCTGCGCGGCGGAGAAGAGGGCGACCACGGCGTCGAGGTTGTGGTTGGCCTCGTCGGCGACGATTCCGGTGCCGGCCGCCTGTTCCTTCCATTCCCGGGCCAGGCCGCTGCGCTGCCACAGCCCCCAGAGGAGTTCTTCGATGGTCGCCCCGGCCGCGTGCTCCACGGCGGCGGTGCGCAGGCTCTCCCCGCAGCTCGCGGCCCGGCGGGCCGTGCGATTGTCGATGCCGGCCAGCAGGCTCGGGGTGGTGAGCGCCTGCACCAGGAGCTCGTCTGCGCTGCGGTAGGCGGCGGGGGCGGCGTCGGTAGCGTCGGTAGCGTCGGCGCCGAGATCCTGCTGGCGCAGGGCGGCGCGGAGGCGCCGGAGGGTGATCGGGTCGAGGCCGCCGAGCGGGCCGCGGAGCAGTTCGACCGCGGTCTCCGCGTTCAGGCTCCGGCGGCCCAGGGTGAGGTCGAGGGCGAGGATGAAGGCCTTGACCGCGAACTCGTCGCGGAGCGCGGTCTGCGCCGAGGACACCTGGGTGGGCACCTCCAGGGCGGCGAGCCCCCGGGACAGGGACGGCACCAGCGACCCGCTGCGCACGATGACCGCCATCTCGCCCCACGGCACGCCGTCGATCACGTGCCGTTCCCGCAGCCGGCGGGCGATCAGGGCGAGCTGGTCGGCGGGGCTGCCGGCCAGCATGGTCTGCACCCGGCCGGGCTGCGCGGGCTCGGCGCGATCGGCGCGATCGGCGCCGGGCTCGGCGGTGGGCTCGGCGCTCGGGGCGAACCGCTGCGTGCCGGCCGAGGCGGCGCCGATGCGATGCGTGATCTCCCGGACCACGCCACGGATGACGCCGTCGTGCCGGTACACCGTGCCGAGCACCAGGGTCGGCAGCGCCGGGGCGCCGAGGTAGGCGCCGAGGTAGGCGCCGAGGCGACCGAGGGCATCCGGGTGCGCGCCGTGGAAGGACCCGGTGCTGATGTCGGGGTCGCCGAACGCGACGATGCCGACGCCGCGGGCCCGGAACTGGGCCAGGAGTGTCAGATTTGCCTGGGTGAGCTCCTGCGCGTCGTCGAGCACGATCAGGCGGAGGCCGCCGAGGGTGCCGAGCACGCACGTCCCGGCCGGGGCCCCGGCCACCACGGCCGCCGCGAACTGGGCCAGCTCGGTTGAGTCGTACTGTCCGGGCCTGGTCTGGTCTTTCACCTCTTCATAGCCGCGGATGAACTCGGCGGCGGCCACCCATTCCGGGCGCTGCGTGCGCCGGCCGAGGTCCGCCAGGCCACCCGGGGTGACGCCGTACTCGACGGCGCGCATCATCAGGTCGCGCAGCTGCGTGCGGAAACCGCGGAGGCCCCGGACGTCGGCGCTGAGGGTGGCCGGCCACTCGGGACCGGTGCCCTCGATCCGGTGGCCCTCCAGCAGTTCGGCGATGATCTGGTCCTGTTCCCCGCCGGTCAGCAGGGTGGGGGGCGGGCCGCCCGCCCGGGTGACGGCGTCCCGCACGATCTGGAAGGCGACGGAGTTGGCGGTGCGCGCGAGCGGGCCGTTGGTCGGCACGCCGAGCCGCAGGGCGAGACGGTCGCGCAGGGCCGTGGCGCCCATGCGCGTGGGCACCAGCACGAGAATCTCGCTGGGCGAGTACCCCTGGCGCAGCACGCAGTCGGCCACCAGCTCGACCAGGGTGGTGGTCTTGCCGGTGCCGGGGGCGCCGACCACGGCGGCGCTCACCGCAGGGCTGACGCCGACACCCGCGGTCGCGCCGTCGCTCGGATTCCCGCCCGCGACGAGTCGCAGCACGGCGCGCTGGGAGTCGTCGAGAACGCGGGAATCGACGTCGGCCGGGAGCGGGATTGCCTGGGTTGTCACGTTTTCAAAGCTAGCGGGTTGCGCCGACAGTGAACGATGTCGGGCAGCCGCGCGGTTCTGTCGTAATCTGGGCGCTTAGGCAACGAAAGGCGCATCTGGTGGATATCCGCATTGGCATCTTCAACTCTCCCCGTGAGATTGGCTTCGAGACCTCACAGCCCGCGAACGAGATCGAGGAAACGGTTGCGGCCGCCCTCGCCGGTCAGACCGGGTACCTGAAGCTCTCCGACAGCAAGGGACGCGTCTACATCGTTCCCACCATCGGTCTCGCGTATGTGGAGCTGGGCTCCGAGGAGTCCCGCCGCGTCGGCTTCGTCGCCTAACCGGTCCATGGAACTCCTCTTCATCGCCCTCGGCGGCGCGGTGCTGGGGCTCGCGGCGCGCTATGCGCTGCCCGGGCGCCACACGCACGGCTCGGTGCTGGTGCCGGCCATCGGCACGATGGTCGCGGCCGTCGTCTGGGTCGCCCTGACCTGGCTCGGCCTGGCCTGGGACCAGGGCTGGATCTGGTGGGTCACCCTCGGGGTGGCCGCACTGGCATCCGTCGGCGCCGACCTGGTCGTGACGCGTTCGCGCACCCGCGGCGACGAACGGATGCTGCACACCCTGATGAGGTCCGGCCAGCCGCACCACGCCTGACCGGCTGGTCCGTCCGTGCTGGTCCGCCCGAGCTGGTCCGCCCGAGCTGGTCCGCCCGAGCTGGTCCGTCGTCAGGCGGCTGCTCCGGTCGTCACGCGGTCAGACGATCGGGCGCTGCCTCAGGCGGTCAGGCCGAGGCCGTCCATCCGGCGCGTGTGCGCGGCGATGAGTTCGGTGTACACCGGTTCGATCCGGTCCTCGTCCGGGGTCTGCCCCGGGGTCGGCAGCGCCGAGCGGGCGACCAGGAGTGTGTCGCCGACCAGTCGTCGACCCCAGAGCGCCAGGTGCGAGCCGAGCGCCGGGTTGGCAGTGATGGCCGCCTTGAGGTGGGTGACGAGCACGTCCGTGCCGGCGTCCTGGCCGAGCAGGTGCGCCACCCGCGGCCCCACGTCGCCGGGCAGCCCGGCGGACAGCCGGATGAAGAAGTCGTCGAGCAGGCCTCCGGCGAGGTAGCAGGTCAGCAGCAGCTCGTGCCAGTCGGCGCCGGCCGTCTCGGAGCGGAACAGGTCGAGTCCGGCCGTGAAGGGGGCCATCACCTCGGAGGGCTCCCCGCCGCGGCGACGGATCTCGGCGACCAGTCCCTGGTGCTTGGACAGGGCCCGTCCGGCGGCGGCGCTCAGCGCCTCCTTCGCAGCGAGGTCGGGGGCGATCGCGATCGCGCGGGAGAGGTTCTCGAACATCCCCAGCTCGAAGTAGGCCGCCTGACCGAGATAGGGCAGCAGCTCGGGCGTGAAGCCGGCGATGTCCACTTTCCTGGTCGACTGACGTTCCGCCCGCCTCGACGGCCGGGGAGCCTCCACGCGCTTCGTGCGCCGATCAATCCACGAGATCACACGCTCAGCTTAGGACAGTGCCCCGCGCCGATCACCGCTGGCGCGCTCGGGTCGGGCCATTCGACTCGCCGTGGTGCGGTATAAGCCAGTTCACAGGGCCGCCCGATATGGTTGGACCACGCCATCGGCAGGGATCGGTGGCCAGGTGCCCGAAGCAAAAGACGGGCGCATCCCGCTTCCAGCTAATGACAAGGCAATAATTCGTGACTTTCTCCGAACTCAATATCGACCAGGACATGGTCCAGGCTCTCGCTGATAAAGGCATCATCGAGCCCTTCCCGATCCAGGTGCAGACCATCCCCCTCGCCCTCTCCGGCCAGGACATCATCGGCCAGGCCAAGACCGGCACCGGCAAGACCCTCGGCTTCGGCCTCCCGATCATCCAGCGCCTCGGACTCGACCCGGCACCGGGCGTGCAGGTGCTCGTCGTCGTCCCCACCCGCGAGCTCTGCGTGCAGGTCTCCGAAGACCTCGAAATGGCCTCCGGCAACCGCAACACCAAGGTCGTCTCGATTTACGGCGGCAAGGCCTACGAGGGCCAGATCGAAGCCCTCAAGGCCGGCGCGCAGATCGTCGTCGGCACCCCCGGCCGGCTGCTCGACCTGGCCAGCCAGCGCCTGCTCAGCCTCGCCAACGTGACCGAGATGGTGCTCGACGAGGCCGACAAGATGCTCGACCTCGGCTTCCTCGCCGACATCGAGAAGCTGTTCTCGCAGACGCCCTCCACCCGCCACACGATGCTGTTCTCGGCGACCATGCCGGGCCCGATCGTCGCCCTGGCGCGCCGGTTCATGAACCGGCCCATTCACATCCGTGCCAGCGACCCCGACGAGGGCCTGATGCAGGCCAACATCGAGCACCTCGTCTACCGTGCGCACAACATGGACAAGGACGAGGTGATCGGCCGCATCCTGATGGCCGACGGCCGCGGCAAGACCGTCATCTTCACCCGCACCAAGCGGGCCGCCGCCAAGCTCGTCGAAGAACTCGGCGACCGCGGCTTCAACGCCACCGCCGTGCACGGCGACCTGAACCAGGAACAGCGCGAGCGCGCCATGGCCTCGTTCAAGGCGGGCAAGAAAGACATCCTGATCGCCACGGATGTCGCCGCCCGCGGCATCGACGTCGACGACGTCACCCACGTGATCAACCACACCATCCCGGAAGACGAGAAGGCGTACCTGCACCGCGTGGGCCGCACGGGCCGCGCCGGCAAGACCGGCATCGCCGTCACGTTCGTCGACTGGGACGACATGCACAAGTGGACGCTGATCAACAACGCGCTCGACTTCGGCACGCCGGTTCCGATGGAGACGTACTCCTCCTCACCGCACCTCTACACCGACCTGAACATCCCCGCCGGGTCGAAGGGACGCCTGCGCGCCTCGCCGATCCGCGAAACCGCGGCCAGCGCGGGCCGCTCCGACGCCGGCCGCTCGGCCGGCGGACGCACCGGCGGCGCCGGACGATCCGGTGCCGCACGCTCCGACGCGGGACGCTCCGACTCGGGACGCTCCGCTGCGGGACGCTCCGGTGCCGGCCACTCCGACGCCGCTCGGTCCGGCGCGAGCCGCTCCGGCGAGCAGGCCGGGGGCCGCCCGCCACGCTCCCGCACCCGCGTCGGCTCGGGCACGAACCCGGATGCCCCGGCCACCGCGCCCGCCGCCGGGACCCACGATGGCGGAGGAGCCGAGCACCACGACGGCAACAGCGCACCGCGCCGCCGCAGCCGTACCCGTCGCCACGCCCCGCAGGCCGGCACCCCCAGCTAACCAGCTGCTGCGGACACGACAGCGCCCCCGCTTCGGCGGGGGCGCTGTCGTGTCCGCGCCCCCTGGTCGATCGCCACGCGTCAAGCCGGTCGAGACCCCGCGCTCCAGCGGTTGCCGGCCCCGCGGCATCCCTCGTGCTCGCGGCGCACCTTGCGGCTCGCGGCGCACGTTAGACCATGCGCCCCGGGCCACATCGTGCGCCCCCAGACCGGCCACCGGATGCTGACCGCCCGGACCGGACGTGCGCAGGGTGGCCGGAACCCTGCACGCGGCATCCGTTGCAACGACAGTCGTCGAATCGGAAACGCTGTATCCGTCGTTACCTAAACTCGGGCATATTCGCGACACGCCGCCTTCGCGAGCGGCTCAGACCGCGTGGCGCGAAAAAGTTCGAGTAAAGAAACGCTGACGGACGCTGAGCTGCCCGACCGTAGACCCCTCCGATTCCCGACCGACATCCGGTCTGGACTCCTCCCCGTCCTCATCCCCGTCCACCTACCGGTCCACCTAAGTGCCGACGGCCGAACGAATTCGACGGAGATTTTGCATTAAAAAGCCCAATTTCGGCCTGAAATGGCCGGTTCGCCTCAAAATCTCCGTCGAATTGGTTCGGAGCTCGTGTTTGGGAGCGGGAGCGGGGGCGGGAGCGGGGGGCGGGAGCGGGAGCGGGAGCGGGGACGGGGACGGCGGGAGCGGGAGCGGGGACGGCGGGAGCGGGAGCGGGCGTCAGCCGTAGACCGGCTCGGCACCCGTGGCCTGCTCGATGATGCGCTCGAGTACCTCGGGAGCGGTCGTGTTCTCCCCCAGGCGGTTGGGCTTGCCCTCGCCGTGGTAATCGCTGGACCCGGTGACGAAGAGTCCGTACTTCTCGGCGAGCTCGTAGAGCCTGGCTTTCGCCTCCGGCCGGTTCTCCCGGTGCTCGAGCTCGAGGCCGAACAGTCCAGCCTCGACCAGCCGGGCCAGGTTCGCTTCCTGGATCACGTCGTCCACGCCCCGCGTCGCCGGGTGCGCGATGACCGGCACTCCCCCGGCGGCCCGCACCAGGGCGATGGCCCGCTGCGGTTCGGGCGCGTAGTGCGGCTGGTAGTAGCCGGCGTCCCAGTGCAGGATGCCCGCGAACGCCTCACTCCGGGTGAGCGCGAAGCCGCGCGCCACCAGGGCGTCGGCGATGTGCGGGCGGCCGACCGTCGCATCCGGGGTCGTCTGCTCGAGCACGTCGTCCCAGGTGAGGGCGTAGTCGGCGCCGATGCGTTCCACCATCTGCTCGGCGCGCACGAGCCGGGCCTGCCGCACGCGGGCGGTCTCGGCCACGATGCCGGCGTCGGACGGGTCGAACAGGTAGGCCAGCATGTGCACGCTGGCGAACCCCACCCGGGTGCTGAACTCCATGCCGGGAATGAGCGTGATCCCCTCGGCGCGCGCGGCGCCGGCGGCCTCGACCCAGCCGGCGGTGGAGTCATGGTCGGTGAGGGCGACCGTGCCGAGTCCGGCGGCCTTGGCGGCCCGCACGAGCTGCGACGGGGTTTCGGTGCCGTCGGAGACACTCGAGTGCGTATGCAGGTCAATCGGACTGCGGAATCGACGCTCACCTGGCATCCCCCCATGTTAGTTGCAGCCGCGCGGGTGCAGGCGTGTGGGCACCGCCGCGGTGCTGCAGCCGCAACGACGGAGGCTTCGCCCAGCCGGCTCGTCTAGCGTGGTCTGGCCATGACCCGACTGCTGACCGCCCTGACCGTTCCACTCGTCCTGGCGACCGCCGCCGCGCTGGCCGTGCTCGGCTGGCCGCAGTTGTTCAGGCTGCAGAACACCTGGGTGGCCGCGCACGCCGTGTCCCTGCGCGGACTCGAGGCGGCCGTGGCCGTCGGTGCCGTGGTGCTGGCCCTCGTGCTGTTGCTGTTCACGCGCGCCCGCCCGCTTCGTCGCCTGCTCGGCGCCCTGATCGTGCTCCTGCTGCTGTTCGGCGCCGGCAACGCGGGCCTCCTGATCGTGCGCGGGCTCGGCACCCGGGTACCTGCCACTGCCGCCACTGCCACAGCCACCGAGACGACGGATGCCGTCACCGTGCTCAGCTGGAACACGCTCGGCGACGCTCCGGGTGCCGCCGCCATCGCAGCGCTCGCCCTCGAGCAGGGCGCCGACGTCGTGACCCTGCCGGAGACCACCGAGGCGACCGGGGAGGCCGTCGCGGAGGCCATGAAGGCCGGCGGACGCCCGATGTGGGTGCACACCCTCGCCTTCGACCAGATCTCGAAGGCACGCTCCACGACCCTGCTGATCAGCCCGGACCTCGGCGACTACAGGGTTGCGAACGCGGCCGGTTCCGGGCCGCCGGGCAACACGAACGTTCTGCCCACGGTGGTCGCGGTCCCGGCCGACGGCACCGGTCCGACCATCATCGCCGTGCACGCCGTCGCCCCGATCCGGTTCGAGATGTCCAACTGGCGCTCGGACCTCGACTGGCTGGCCACCCAGTGCGGCGGCGGGAATGTGATCATGGCCGGGGATTTCAATGCGACGGTTGACCATTTGAGCGGCCGGGAGGCATCCGTGGGCGCCGTTCTCGGCCGCTGCCGGGACGCCGGCCTGGCGACGGGCTCGGGCGCGGTGGGCACCTGGCCGGCTTTCGCGCCTGCCCTGCTCGGCGCCCCGATCGACCACGTGCTCTCGACCCCGAACTGGCAGACGCAGAGCATGAGGGTGATCGAGACCGAGGATGCCGCGGGCAGCGATCACCGCCCCCTCGTCGCCACGCTCTCCCCCGCCCCTTGATCCCGCCCCTTGATCCCGCCCCCTGAACCCGCCCGCCTGATCCCGCCCCCGGAATCCGCCCGCTTGATCCCCGATCGGCCCGGCCAGAGTGCCCGTTTCGGTCGAGAGTGGCCGGTGCGCGGGTCACTCTCGACCGGAACAGGCACTATGCGGGGAGCAATGGGACAATGGCCGTATGGCTCATTCCACCGAAACCGCGATCACCCCCGCCCCGCGCACGAACGAGAACCGCTCGACCACGCCCGGTTCGGCGGGGTTCAAGGACTACATCTCCAGCGGCTGGGCCGAACGCGCCGAGGTCGTGCCGCCGGCGCGTGAGCAGGCAGGCTTCGCCGCCGCCCGCCGCGCCCGCCTCTCCGCGATGTACCCGGGGCAGCGCCTGATCGTCCCGGCCGGACGTCTGAAGCAGCGTTCCAACGACACCGATTACGCGTTCCGCGCGCACTCTGCGTTCGCCCACCTCACCGGGTGGGGCAGCGACGCCGAGCCCGGCGCCGTGCTGGTGCTCGAGCCCACTGCCGACGGCCACGACGCGACCGTCTACTTCCGTGAGCGCGCCGGGCGCGACTCGGACGAGTTCTACGCCAACTCCGAGATCGGCGAGTTCTGGATCGGCCCGCGCCCGTCGATCGCCCAGGTCGCCGGTGACCTCGCGGTCTCCGTGCGCGGCATCGCCGACCTGGCCGCCGTCTTCGCCGCGGTCGACACCGAAACGCTCGTGCTGAGGGAGGCCGACCCGGCCCTGACCGACGACGTGGACGAGGCCCGCCTCCGCTTCGCCGCCGAGAAGGTGCTCACCACGAACGCGGCCGATTCCCCGTTCAGCCTCGAGATCAACGCCGAACACGAACCGGACGACCACTTCGCTCGGGACCTGTCCGAGTTGCGCCTGGTCAAGGATTCCTACGAGATCGCCCAGATGCGCCTCGCCGTGGCGGCCACCGCGCGCGGCTTCGAGGACGTCATCCGCGACCTGCCCCGCTCGAGCGCGCACCTGCGCGGCGAACGACTGGTCGAGGGCGTGTTCAACACCCGCGCCCGGTCCGACGGGAACGCCGTCGGCTACGACACCATCGCGGCCTCCGGCCCGCACGCCTGCATCCTGCACTGGACCCGCAACGACGGCGCCGTGGTGCCGGGCGACCTGATCCTGATCGACGCCGGCGTCGAGGTCGACAGCTACTACACCGCCGATATCACCCGCACACTGCCCGTGGACGGCACCTTCACCGAGGTGCAGCGCCGCGTCTACGAGGCCGTGCGCGAGGCAGCGGATGCCGCGTTCGCCGTCGCGAAACCCGGCGCGGTGTTCCGCGACGTGCACGCCGCCGCGATGGAGGTCATCGCCCGCCGCACCGCGGAGTGGGGCATGCTACCCGTCACCGCCGAGGAAGCCCTGCTGCCCGACAACGGCCACCACCGCCGGTACATGGTGCACGGCACCAGCCACCACCTGGGCCTCGACGTGCACGACTGCGCCCAGGCACGCCGCGACATGTACATGGACGGCGTGATCGAGCCCGGCATGGTGTTCACGATCGAACCCGGCCTGTACTTCCAGCCCGACGACCTGACGGTGCCCTTGGAATACCGCGGCATCGGGGTGCGCATCGAGGACGACGTGCTGATCACCGCCGACGGCCCCGAGAACCTCTCGGCCGGCATCCCCCGCTCCGCGGCCGACGTCGAGGCCTGGATCGCGACCCTCACCGCCTAAAGCCCTTCTCGCCCGTCGCGAGAGCGCGAAGAACGCCCCTTCACGAACCGTGAAGGGGCGTTCTTGCGTTGCAGCCGGCGCCGCTACACGCTGTCGCGGGACGGCGGCGCGAACGGGGCTGCGGGCGGCGCAGCGGGCGGCTCGGTCGGCGGGGCGGCGGAGTACGGCGGCTCCGACGGATGCGGCAGGGGCGCCGCGGCGACGTCGGCGACGTGCCCGTGCAGGAGGTTGCGCGCCCGATTGACCAGGGCCGACTCGACGATCACCTGGTAGTTGCTCGCGATGACCTGCATGGTGGAGGTGAAGTCGCGGCGGCGACGGTTGAGCCCGTAGCTGACCAGCCCGAACAGCATGCCGAACCCGGCGCCGATCAGCACGGCGGCCAGCACGAACGGCAGGCCGGCCCCGGCGGGCGAGAAGATGAAGAACAGCAGTCCGAAGAAGACGCCCAGCCAGGCCCCGGATGCCGCCCCGGCGAGCGCGACGCGCCCCCAGGTGAGTTTGCCGGTGACCCGCTCGACGCTCTTGAGGTCGTTTCCGACGATGGAAAGCTGCTTCACGGGGAAGTCGGCCTTCGCCAGCTGGTCCACGGCTTCCTGCGCCTCGAAGTACGTCGCATACGTCGCCAGGACCTCGCCTTTGGGCAGAACGGGGAACAATGCGGGGCTCCGCCCGCCGAACGGACTCTGGTTACTCATGGCGCCATTCTCCCACAGGACCGATATCCCCTGAAGGTGGCCTAGATTTGTACTGTGAGTGCCACCAGAGTCTTTGTTGCCCGTTTGGCCGGGTGTACCGTTTTCGACCCCGCGGGAGACCGCGTGGGCAAGGTCCGCGACGTGTTGGTGGTCTACCGAAAAAACGACCCGCCCCTCGTCGTCGGCCTGATCGTGGAGATCCCGGGCAAACGCCGCGTGTTCGTCTCCATCGGACGGGTCACCAGCATCGGCTCCGGCCAGATCATCACGACCGGCCTGATCAACGTTCGCCGGTTCGAGCAGCGCGGCGGCGAAGTGCGCGTCATCGCCGAGATGCTCGGCCGCACGGTCGTCTTCAACGACGGCTCGGGCGAAGCGACGATCGAGGACGTCTCGATCGAGCAGGCCCCGCAGGGCGGCTGGGCGATCAGCCAGCTCTTCGTGCGCCGGCCCAAGACCAGCCTGTCCCTTTTCGCCAAGGGCGCCACGACCTTCGCCGCCTGGAACGAGGTGCGCGAGCAGACCACCGCCGGCCAGGCCCAGTCGGCCGAACAGCTGATCGCGACCTACTCCGACCTCAAACCAGCCGACCTCGCGAACACGCTGCTCGACCTGCCGCCGGAGCGCATGCACGAGGTCGCCGGCGAGCTGCCGGACGGCCGCCTCGCCGACGCGCTCGAGGAGATGCCCGAGCGCGAGCAGGTCAGCATCCTGACCCGGCTCGGCGACGCCCGCGCCGCCGACGTTCTCGACCACATGCAGCCCGACGACGCCGCGGACCTGATCGCGCAGCTGCCGGAAGAACTCGGCGAGCAGCTGCTCGACCTGATGGAACCGGAGGAGGCCGACGACGTCCGCTTCCTGCTGACCTACGCCCCCGACACGGCGGGCGGCCTGATGACGCCGGAGCCGATCATCGTCTCGGCCGATGCCACCGTCGCGGAGGGGCTCGCGCTCATCCGTCGCCACGATCTGGCCCCGGCCCTCGGCGCGGCCATCTGCGTCACCCTGCCGCCTTACGAGCCGCCGACCGGCCGCTTTCTCGGCATGGTGCATTTTCAACGGATGCTGCGCTACCCGCCCCACGAACGCCTCGGCACGCTGCTCGACCAGGGTCTCGATCCCGTCACCGCTGACACGTCGGCGGCGGAGGTCACCCGCATCCTCGCCAGCTACGACCTCGTCTCCGTGCCCGTCGTCGACGACAACCACCGACTCGTCGGGGTGGTGACGATTGACGATGTCCTCGACTATCTGCTGCCCGACGACTGGCGCAGCCACGACGGCAACGACGATGTGCGCCGCCGGGCCGCCGCCCGCACCGAACTGACCACGGGAAGCATCCCGCTGCAACACGGAAGGAGGACCGGCAATGGCCCGAGCTAACCGCTCCGATCTCCGTCTCGACTCACCGAAGGGTCTCCGCACCCCCGCCCTCGGCCGCAAGCGCCGCCGTAACCGCGACCGCGCCAGCCGCGACCGGTTCGGCCGCTTCACCGAGGCCATCGCCCGCGCCATGGGCACGCCCTGGTTCCTGCTCGGGCTGACCTTCTTCGCCGTGGGCTGGATCGCCTGGAACACGCTGGCCCCGCCGGCGTGGCGCTTCGACTCCGTCTCGCTCGGCTTCATCGCGCTCACCCTGGTCCTGTCGATGCAGGCCTCCTACGCGGCGCCGATGATCCTGCTGGCGCAGAACCGCCAGGACGACCGCGACCGGGTGCAGTTCGAACAGGACCGGCAGCGCGCCGAACGCAACCTCGCCGACACGGAATACCTCGCCCGCGAGGTCGTGGCCCTGCGCCTCGGGATGAAGGACCTCGCGTCGAAGGATTTCCTCCGGTCCGAACTGCGAGCCCTGCTCGAGAACCTGGAAGAACGCGAGGATCAGGACAAGCCCGCGCGGAAGCGCTCCCGCAAGGGCGACCGTGACCGCGACCGGGACGAGCGGTCGCCGGGTGCCTGATTTCTCCGCCGACCAGGTCCTGACGGCTCTGGGCCGGGTGATCGACCCCGAAATCCGCAGGCCGATCACCGACCTGGACATGGTCGCCGGGGTCGACGTCGTCGACGGCCACGCCGCCGTCGGCATCCGCCTGACCATCGCCGGTTGCCCGGCCGCCCGCCAGATCGAGCGCGACGTGCTCCAGGCCGCGGAGTCCGTGGCCGGGGCCGGCAACGTCACCGTGGACGTGACCGTGATGACCCCCGAACAGCGCCGGGCCATGACGGAGAAGCTCCGCGGCGGCGCCTCGCAGCGCAGCAACCAGTTCGGTCCCACGTCACTCACCCGGGTCTACGCCATCACCAGCGGCAAGGGCGGCGTCGGCAAGTCGACCATCACCGCGAACCTGGCCGTCGCTCTGGCCGCGCGCGGGCTGCGGGTCGGCATCGTCGACGCGGATGTCTACGGGTTCTCGATCCCCGGACTGCTCGGTCTCGTCACCGCGCCCTCCCCCGAGACGGGCAAGGCCGCCGCGGTGAAGCCGACCCAGGTGGGCGAGATGATCCTGCCGCCGATCGCCTTCGACGTGAAGGTCATCTCGATCGGCATGTTCGTCGAGGACGCGTCCGTCGCGGTGGCCTGGCGCGGTCCGATGCTGCACCGCACCATCACCCAGTTCCTCACCGACGTCTACTTCGGCGACCTGGACATCCTGCTGCTCGACCTGCCGCCGGGAACCGGAGACGTGGCCATCTCCATCGGCCAATTGCTCCCCCAGGCCGAGGTCATCGTCGTCACGACCCCGCAGCCGGCCGCCGCCGACATCGCCGAACGCAGCGGCGTCGTCGCCCGGCAGACCGGCCAGAGCATCTACGGCGTGATCGAGAACATGGCGGGCATCGTGCAGCCGGACGGCAGCGTGCTGGAGCTGTTCGGGTCGGGCGGCGGCGCGGAGGTCGCCCGCCGGCTCGGCGCCGGCCAGGATGCTCCCGTTCCCCTGCTCGCGCAGGTGCCGCTGAGCGTGCCGCTGCGAAGCGGCGGGGACAGCGGGGTGCCCGTGGTGCTGGGCGACCCGGACGACCCAGCGGCCATCGCCATCCGGGCGGTCGCCGACCGGCTCGCCACCCGGGCCAGGGGCCTCTCCGGGATGAATCTCGGCGTCACTCCCCGGCAGCCGCCGCCCGCCTAGACTGCGGGCATGCCTGCCTCCCCACCGAACCCGCCTGTCCCCTCCCCGCGGAACCCCGCCGCGCTGACCCCCGCCGCGTCGACTCCCGCCACGCTGCTTCCCGCCAGGCTGGGCGCCGCCGACATCGCCGCGCTCACCCGGGACATCCGTTCGCGGGCGGGCGCCACGATCGCGGTGATCACCCCGTTCACAGGCGAGCTGCTGCACGACCTGCCGGTCAGCCGGGTCAGCGATGTGCAGGAGGCCTACACCCGGGCGCGCCTCGCCCAGCTGGCCTGGGCGCGGGCCGGGTTCACCCACCGCCGCGCGGTGCTCCTGCGCGCCCACGACCTGATCCTCGAGCGCACCGAGCTGCTGCTCGACATCGTGCAGGCGGAGAGCGGGAAGACCCGCGGCCAGGCTTTCGAGGAGGTCGTCCAGGCGGCCGGCGCCACGCGGTACAACGCCATCGCCGCCGGCCGGGTGCTGCGGGGCGATCGGCGCTCCTCCGCCCTCCCCCTCGTGATCACCACGCGGGTGCGCTACCGGCCCAAGGGCACCGTCGGCGTGATCACGCCATGGAACTATCCGCTCAGCCTCGGCGCCATGGACGTGGCCCCGGCCCTGGCCGCTGGCTGCGCGGTGGTGCAGAAGGCGGACGACCAGGGCGCCCTGAGCATCCTCGCCCTACGGCGCGCGTTCATCGACGCCGGGGTCCCCGAGGCCCTCTGGTCGGTGGTCACCGGCGACGGTCCCGAGATCGGCGGCGCGGTCACCGACGCGGCCGACTACATCTGTTTCACGGGTTCGACCGCCACCGGGCGCACGATCGCGGCCCAGGCGGCCGGGAATCTCACCGGCGTCTCCCTCGAACTCGGCGGCAACAACCCCCTGATCGTGCTCGATGACGCCGATCCGGCCCGGGCGGCGGCCGACGCCGCCACGGCCTGCTTCACGGCGATGGGCCAGCTCTGCGTGTCGATCGAGCGCATCTACGTGCAGCGGGGCGTGGCGGACGCGTTCCTGCGCGAATTCGTGGCGGTCACGCGCGCCCTCGTGTCCGGCGCCGCCTACGACTATTCGACGGATGTCGGTTCCCTCACCTCGCAAGCCCAGCTGGACCGGGTGAGCGGGCAGGTGGCCGACGCGGTCGCCGCAGGCGCCGTGCTCGAAGCCGGCGGCCGGGCCCGCCCCGACCTCGGACCCTACTTCTACGAACCGACCGTGCTCACCGGGGTCACCGCCGAGATGGAGTGTTTCGCGTCGGAGACCTTCGGGCCGGTGGTGGCCGTGTCCGTGGTGGACACGGAGCAGGAGGCGATCCTCGCCGCCAACGACAGCGACTACGGGCTCAACGCGTCGGTGTTCTCCGGCTCCGTGCGACGGGCCCTGCGCGTGGCCGCCGGCATCGAGGCCGGCAGCGTGAACATCAACGAGGGATACCGCGGCTCGCTCTCTTCGGTCGCCGCCCCGATGGGCGGGGTGAAGCAGTCCGGCCTCGGCCGGCGCAACGGCCCGGAAGGCCTGCTCCGGTTCGTGGAGCCGGTGACGATCTCGCGCGCGACCGGCATCCTCCAGCTGCCGCGCACCGGCCGTGACTTCGAGCGGCTGGCAGGCCCGATGCTGCTGCTGTCCGCCGCACTGAAGGGCCTCCGGCGGCCCTGAGGCGGAGGCCCTGAGGCCGGGCGTCCGGCGCCGCGCTAGGGGGCTGCGGTCTCCGCCGGGGACCCGGCCTGCCCTGCCGCCGCCTTCCTGGCGGCCTTGTCCTGCTTCGACTTCTCCTGCTTTGACTTTTCCTGCTTCGACTGCGACTTGGACGTCGCCGCCGTCTTCTTGGCGGTCTCCTTGGCGGCCGACTTCGACGCGGACCTCGATTTCGACGCGGACCCCGATTTCGATTTCCTGGACGCGGGCTTCGTCTGCCCCGGCTGGGCCAGCGTCGCGGCGTAGTCCGGAACCGGACGGTTCAGCTCGCGGGGCGGGCGCTCGTAGTCCGCCGCGACGGGCCGCGACGGGATGTTCACCGTGGGCGGTTCACGGTGCTCATACGGCACGATCGACAGGAGGTGGCTGATCATGTTGAGTCGGGCTGCGCGCTTGTCCTCGCTCTCGACCACCCACCAGGGCGCCTCGGGCAGGTCGGTGTGCACGAACATCTCGTCCTTGGCCCGGGAGTAGTCCACCCACTTGGTGATCGAGAACAGGTCCGTCCCCGAGAGCTTCCACCGCCGCATCGGGTCCTTCAACCGAGACCGGAAGCGCGCCTCCTGCTCGTGGTCGGACACCGAGAACCAGTACTTGACGAGCAGGATGCCGTCTTCGACCAGCATCCGTTCAAACAGCGGTGCCTGGTGCAGGAACCGGCGGTACTCGTCCGGCGTGCAGTAGCCCATCACGTGCTCGACGCCGGCGCGGTTGTACCAGGACCGGTCCATCAGCACGATCTCACCGGTCGAGGGCAGGTGCTCGATGTAGCGCTGGAAGTACCACTGCCCGCGCTCGCGCTCGGTCGGCACGGGCAGCGCGACGATGCGAGCGATCCGGGGGTTGAGGAACTCGGTCACCCGCTTGATCGCCGACCCTTTTCCGGCCGCGTCCCTGCCCTCGAAGATCACGACGATCCGGGCCCCGGAATCCTTGACCCACTCCTGCATGGCGACCAGTTCGGTCTGCAAACGCCGCAGTTCGGCGCTGTAGACGGCAAGGTTGACCCGCTTGGGCTTCGTTCGCGGATTCGACTCGGGGTTCGACATGGGCACGCTCCTCATACACCTGGCTTCAGCGTAGCGTGAGCGCCTAGCCCGATCCGGACGGCCTGATTACTCTGTGCAGGACAGGTGTGTCCAGCACCTGCCGACGAACACGGGAGCAGGATCTTGCCACAGCCCCAAACCCTCATTTCGTCGGTCCAGCGCGCGCTCAAGCTGGTGGACATCGTCGCCGACGCGGCCGGGCCGTTGCCGGTGAAGGCCATCGCGCGCGCGTCCGGACTCAGCCTCGGCACCGCCTACAACCTCACCCGCACCCTCGTGCACGAGGGTTACCTGGCCGCCGAGCCGGACGGCCTCGTGCTCGGGGCGCGCTTCCCGAGCCTGCGCGGCGACGACGGTCCCGGCGTGTTCACCGCCTTCGTGCGGCAGACCCTGCGCCGGGTCGCCCGGGAGCACGCCTCACCGGCCCAGTTCACGCGCTACCAGGCCGGCGAGGTGCACCTGGTGGACAGCGTCGACGCCGCCGGGGCGCCCAGGGTCGGCTTCCGGGCCGGTGCACCGCCGGCCGCCGTCGGGCGACAGATCCTGGCCCAGCTCAGCCGGGAGCAGCGCTCTGACTACCTGTCCCGGCATCCGTCGGAGCCGCCGCCCGCGCACTCCGCCGGCAACCGGCGAGTGCTTCGGGGCCAGCGACCACCCGGCACGGATGCCCCCGTTTCGCCCGATCCGGACCGGCTCGCCGCCTGCATCGCGGTCCCGGTTCGCGCCCCCGGCCTGATCGCGGTCCTGGCCGTCTCCGTGCCGGGTGACGGGGTCGACGCCGGAGCCGTGGTGCGGCGGCTGCGGGTCGCCGCCGACATCCTCTCGTGCCAGTTGGGCGCCTCCCCCCTGACCTAGTGGCCCACCGGGTCGCCCACCTCGGCGGCCCTCCCCCGCTCCCCCTCCCGCACGCCCTCCCCGCGGTTCCCCTAACGAATTCGACGGAGATTTTTCCGAATCAGCCCCAAATCGGCCCTAATCGGCCCTGAAACCGACTTCGAACTCAAAATCTCCGTCGAATTGGTTCGGCGCCCCGCGAACCGGTCAGGTGGCTTCGGAGTCGAACGGCGCCGGTTGCTGCGAGGCGGCCGCTTCACGGGCGCGCTTGCGTTGCAGGTAGGCCCCGTCCGGGTTGACGCCGGCCCGGGAGACGACGGCGGACTGTTCCTTCACCGGCTCGTCATCGCTGAGTGCTTCCCGGATGATCCGGCGCGGGTCATACTGACGCGGGTCGAGTTTCTTCCAGTCGACGTCGTCGAAGTCCGGACCCATCTCGTCCCGCATCCGGTCTTTGGCGCCGTTCGCCATGTTCCGGAGCTGCTTCACCAGGCGCGCGAGCTGCGCCGCGTAGTGGGGCAGTTTCTCCGGTCCGAGCAGGAAGACGGCGACAATCCCGATCAGGAGGATCTTCTCGAACGTCAGTCCAAACATTCACTCAGAATAACCCCCGGCGAGGCCTCCCCCGACCAGGCCCGGCCCACCCCTAGGCTTGACCCATTCACCTACTGGAGTTGCACTGTGTCTGACAAAGATCTGAACTGGAAGTTCTCCGACGATTCCGTCGTGGAATCCGACGCTGTGGCCAGGGCCAGGCAGCAATCCCTCGAGCTCGGGATCGACTCGATCTCGCCGGCCGTCGGTGCGCAATCCGCCGTGATCGCCGCGGCGACCGGGGCACGGAGCATCCTCGAGGTGGGTACCGGGGCCGGAGTCTCGGGCATCTGGCTGCTCAGGGGCGCTCCCGGCGCCACGCTCACGTCGATCGACACCGAGGTCGACCACCAGCTGCACGCCCGGGCCAGCTACCTCGAGGCCGGCATCCCCGCGAACCGGGTGCGCCTGATCACGGGCCGCGCCGCCGATGTGCTGCCGCGGATGAATGAGAACTCCTACGACATCGTCTTCGTGGACGCCGACCCGCAGTCCGTGATCGAGTACGTCGAGCATGCCCTGCGCCTGGCGCGTCCGGGTGGAACCGTTCTCGTGGCCCACGCGCTCTGGCGCGGCCGGGTCGCCAACCCCGCCCAGCGCGACGATGTGGCCACCGGTTTCCGCACCCTGCTGACCGAGATCGCATCCTCGACCGCCGTGATCAGCGCGCTCTCGCCGGTGGGCGACGGGCTGCTGCAGATCACCAAGATCCGGGCCTGAGCTGATCGGCGACCGTCCGGCCAAGCGGCCGTCCGCCTGGGCACAAGAAAATCGGCCACGCAGCCTGAGCCGCGTAGCCGATTTCGGTGATGTTTTGGGACGTGACTACACGGTCGACTGGACTACGCCGGCGAGTGCATCGTGAAGCTCTTTTGCTTCAGCGTCGTTCACAGAGACGACGAGTCGGCCTCCACCTTCGAGCGGAACCCGCACGATGATGAGGCGCCCCTCTTTTACAGCCTCCATTGGCCCGTCTCCGGTCCGTGGCTTCATGGCCGCCATGAACTCCCCTTCCATTCATTCGTCTGAACCTCCATTATCGACCATTGCGGCCCGAGACAGTAATTAGCGGCCCCGCCAGCCGCTAGGGCGGCGTCCAGTCCGCGCCGTCGACGCCCCAGCACAGCAACAACCAGCCCCACTGCCCGAGGATGCCCGCCAGCACCAGGGCGATGCGGTACCCGGTGTTCCGCGGCGGGGCGAGCGCTCCGAGCAGCGGGAACATCGGCATCAGCAGCCGGAACGTACTCGACTGCGGGAAGAAGACCGCGAGCAGGTACAGCGCGTAGCTGGCCAACCACAGGCGCAGATCGACGCCGAGACGCTTCACCGGGGGCAGGAATAACGCCGCGCCGAACAGGAGAATCAGCACGATGACGGCGACGATGCCGAGCGGCATCCCCAGCCACCAGACCCCGCTCTGGAACCACGCGGTGAACGGGATGAGCTCCTGGTAACCGATGTACGGCGCCCGCCAGGCGAGTTCGGTGTCGGTGTACGCGGTGATCGACCCGGTGCCGATCCAGGCGATGGCCGGCCAGGCGAGTCCCGCGAGCAGGCTGTACCCGGTGACGGATGCCGCCAGCACCCGGTCCGCCGCCGGGAACGGGTCCTGCCGGCGCGTGACAGCGCGGCACACCGTGTGCAGCCCCAGGGCGAGCGCGAAGGCGAGGCCACTCGGCCGCGTCAGGGCCATCACGGTGATCACCGGGAACAGCAAGGCGTAGCGACGTTGCAGCAGCAGGAGCAGGGCCAGGGTCAGCAGGAACAGGTACATCGACTCGGCGTAGCCGAACTGCAGGAGCGGCGACAGCGGCGCCACGCAGAACAACACCACCGAGAACAGAGCCGTCGACGAGTCCAGCACCCGTCGCATCAGCCGGTAGAACAGCAGTGCCGCGCCGAGGCTGAAGGCCACGGACACGAGGACGGCCATGGGCGCCCACGGCTGCCCGACCAGCACCATCAGCAGGCGCACGATCGCCGGATATCCGGGCATGAACGCCCAGGCGCTCTCCCCCACGTGCCCGTCCGCGGTGAACGGCAGGGTGGAGGGGTAGCCGACGACGGCAACGATGTTGTACCAGCGGCCGTCCCACATGTTCGCGAAGTCCGCGTATCCGGGCGAAGCGGACGTCCACGCGTTGGGTCCCTGCACGTTCGCCAGGAGCAGCACCAGCGCGGTGGTGACGATCCGGGACGCCGCCCAGATCAGGGTGACCCGCGCCCACCACGGGGTGGCGCAATAACGGGCCCGCCACGGGGCGGGCAGCACGGCTACCCGACGGGTGCGCTCAGCCATGAACGGAGGCCGTCCTCGCACTCCGTGATCTGCTGCAGGGCGACGCGCTCGTCGTCCGCGTGGGCCTTGAGCGGGTCACCCGGGCCGTAGTTGACGGCCGGGACGCCGAGCGCGGAGAAGCGTGCGACATCCGTCCAGCCGTATTTGGGGCGCGCCTCGCCGCCGACCGCGGCCATGAATTCCCGGGCCAGGACCGCGTCGAGCCCGGGGTGGGCTCCTTCCGCCCGGTCGACGATCGTGATCTCGTAACCCTGGAAGAGGTCCTCCAGGTGCATGACGGCCTCCGCCGACGTGCGACTGGGGGCGAACCGGTAGTTGACGTGCACCATGCACTCGTCGGGGATCACGTTGCCGGCGATGCCGCCGCTGATGCCGACCGCGTTCAGGCCCTCCCGGTAGACGAGACCCTCGACCTCGACCTCGCGCGCCTGATAGCCGGCAAGGATCTCGAGGATGGGTCCGACCTTGTGGATGGCGTTGTCGCCGACCCAGCTGCGCGCCGAGTGCGCGCGCAAACCGAAGGTGCGGATTTCGACGCGCACATTGCCGTTGCAGCCGCCCTCGATCCGGCTGTTGGTCGGCTCGCCGAGAATAGCGAAGTCGCCCTCGAACAGGTCGGGCCGGTTCCGGGCCAGGCGGCCGAGGCCGTTGAGGTCGTCGGCGACCTCCTCGTGGTCGTACCACATCCAGGTCACGTCGACGACGGGTTCGGTCAGTTCGGCGGCCAGCTTCAGCTGCACGGCCACGCCGGCCTTCATGTCGACCGTGCCGCGGCCCCAGAGGTAGTCGACACCGTCGATGGTCTCGAACCGGGTCGGCAGGTTGCGGTTCAGCGGAACCGTGTCGATGTGGCCGGCGATGACCACGCGCTGGGCCCGGCCGAGGTTCGTGCGGGCGACCACCGTGTCGCCGTCGCGGATGATCTCGAGGTGATCGAACCCGGCGAGCGCCTGCTCGATGGCATCGGCCAGGGCCGTTTCGTTGCCGGAGACCGACTCGATGTCGCAGATCACGCGGGTGAGTTCGATCGAGGACGCGGACAGGTCTAGAGTCACGGGGTTCTGGGGCACTCTACTAATCTAGAGCCATGACCACCGCCGTGTCCCCGCCGCCCGCCGTCCCCTCGAACGCCTGGGGCTACGGCCTGGCCACGGTCGCTGGCGACGGCACCGTGCTGGACACCTGGTTTCCGGCTCCCCGGCTCGGCACCCTGCCGGCGGGCCGCGACCGCTGGATCGTGCCGTCCGAGCTGGAGGAATTCGCGCGCGAGGATCCGCGCCGGAACGTCCGGGTGGAAGCCGTCACGGTGGAGATCGATCTCGCTGCCGCGCCGACCGGAACCTCCGACGCCTACCTGCGCCTGCACCTGCTATCCCACCTCCTCGTGCTTCCGAACAGCATCAACCTCGACGGCATCTTCGGCCACCTCCCCGCCGTGGCCTGGACCAACGCGGGCCCCATGCTGCCCGCCGATTTCACCCGGCTTCGCCCCTCGCTGCAGCGTCACGGCATCCAGACGACCGGGATCGACAAGTTCCCGCCGCTGCTCAACTACGTCACGCCCGACCGGGTCAGGATCGCGGATGCGTCCCGGGTGCGCCTCGGGGCCCACCTCTCCCCCGGCACGACCGTCATGCACGAGGGGTTCGTCAACTTCAACGCAGGCACGCTCGGCACCTCCATGGTGGAGGGCCGGATCTCCCAGGGCGTCGTCGTCGACGACGGCGCCGACATCGGCGGCGGGGCCTCGATCATGGGGACGCTGTCCGGCGGCGGCACCGAACGCGTGTCGATCGGCAAGCGCGCCCTGCTCGGCGCGAACTCGGGCGTCGGCATCTCGATCGGCGACGACACCGTGGTCGAGGCGGGCCTCTACGTGACGGCCGGCACCAAGGTGCTGCTGCCCGGCGCGCCGCGCACGGCGGATGGCGCCCTGCGCGCTGTGAAGGCCGTCGAACTCTCCGGGGTGCCCAACCTGCTGTTCCGTCGCAACTCGGTCTCCGGCGCGGTCGAGGTCCTGCAGCGCGACGGAACCGGCATCGTCCTGAACGACCAATTGCACGCATAACCTCGATTCCGGCATCCTTCTCGGGGTACGCTGCGAATCGAGAAGGAGTGACGTGGGAACCGACGCACCGCGCAGTAAACGCCACCGCAGGTTCGGGCTGGCCGTCACCGTCCTGGCCGTGTGCCTGAGCCTCGTGCTGCTGGCCTCCGGGGCGGGCGTCTGGACCGTGACCCGGTCGTTCCCGACGGTGTTCGGCGAGATCGCGCTGCGCGGCCTGGCAGCGGATGTCACGGTGTACCGGGACGAGGCCGGCATCCCCCAGATCGTCGCGAACACCGCGACCGACCTGTTCCGCGCCGAAGGCTACGTGCACGCCCAGGACCGGTTCTGGGAGATGGACTTTCGCCGGCACGTGACCAGCGGGCGGCTCTCCGAGCTCTTCGGGGCGAGCCAGGTCGGCACGGACACGTTCATCCGCACCCTCGGCTGGCGCGCGGTGGCCGAGCAGGAGGTCGCCCAGCTCGACCCCGTCACGCTGAGCTACTACCAGGCCTACGCGGAGGGCGTGAACTCCTACCTGGCCACGCACGAGGGCGCCGACCTCTCCCTCGAGTACGTGGCGCTGGCCCTGCAGAATCCCGGCTACACGCCCGAACCGTGGACCCCGGCCGACTCGGTCGCGTGGCTGAAGGCCATGGCCTGGGACCTGCGCTCCAACCTCGACGACGAGGTGGACCGGGCCCTCCTCGCCGGTAGTTTCAGCCCGGACGAGGTGGCGCAGCTGCATCCGTCGTACTCCTACGCGGATCATCCGACGATCCTCGACGGGGCGCCTCCCGAGCAGGCGGAGGCCGCAGCGGACGACGGGAACGTGAGCGACGGACAGACCGACGGTTCGGCCGACGGTTCGGCCGACGGGATAACCGGGGAGCCGGCCCAAACCGCTCTCGCCTCCGCCCTGACCGGGCTGCACGGCACGCTCGCGGGGGTGCCGGAGCTGCTCGGCCCGGCCGGTGCCGACAACGAGCTCGGCTCGAACTCCTGGGTGGTGTCCGGCGCGCACACGGACACGGGCAAACCGATCCTGGCCAACGATCCGCACCTGGGCGCGGTCATGCCCTCGGTCTGGTACCAGGTGGGCCTGCGGTGCCGCACCCTCAGCGCGGAGTGCCCGTTCGACCTCGCCGGGTACGGTTTCTCCGGGCTGCCGGGCATCATCATCGGCCACAACAGCCGCATCGCCTGGGGCTTCACGAATCTGGGGCCGGATGTCGCGGACCTCTACCTGGAAAAGGTCACCGGCAGCACCTACGAATACGACGGGGCACAGAAGCCCCTGCTGGTGCGCAACGAGCGGATCAAGGTGGCGGGCGGCGACCCGGTGAAGATCCAGATCCGGGCGACGGAGCACGGCCCGATCGTCAGCGGCCTGGACGGCACCGCCTTTCCGGGGATCGCGACGGAGTACCCGTCGGCGATCGACCTGCCCGACCTCGCCGTGCCGGAGGCCCCGGCAGCCCCGGCCGACCCGGCCGCGGCGGCACCCGCAGCGGCGCCGGCTCCCGAACCCACGAGCTACCAGCTGTCGCTGCAGTGGACGGCACTGACACCCGGGCGCACGGCATCCGCTGTCTTCGCTCTCGACGCCGCCACCGACTGGGCGAGCTTCCGGGCGGCGGCCCAGCTGTTCGACGTGCCGTCGCAGAACCTCGTCTACGCGGACGTGGACGGCAACGTCGGCTACCAGGCGCCCGGCCTGATCCCGATCCGCCGCGCCGGGGACGGCACCGTGCCGGCGCCCGGCTGGACCAGCCAGTACGGGTGGACCGGCTACATCCCGTTCGAGGAGCTGCCGCAGTCATACAACCCGCCGGCCGGCTTCATCGTGACCGCCAACAACTCCCCCGTCGGCCCGGACTACCCGTACCTCATCACCAAGGACTGGGACCTCGGCTACCGTGCGACGGAGATCACGAAACGCCTGCAGGCCAGCATCGATGCCGCCACCCCCCTCACCACAGCCATGATGAGCGAGATCCAGGCCGACACCTACAGCCCCCTGGCGGCCGCCCTCGTGCCCGCGCTGAAGAAGATCGCGCCCACCGACAAGACCCGGGCCGCCCTCGCCCTCTTCGACCACTGGGACTACCACCTCGACGCGGACAGCGCGGCAGCCGCCTACTTCAACATCATCTGGCGCAACCTGCTCGTGAACATGTTCGACGGCAAGCTCCCGGAAGGAACCTCGCTCACCGGCGGTGACCGTTCGTTCGCGATCGTGATCGGACTGCTCAACACCCCCGACTCGCCCTGGTGGAACAACGACAAGGTCGGGGCCGCGGGCCGCGACAGTATGCTCAAAAAGGTGGTCGGTCAGGCCGCCGCGGAGGCCGAGAAACTGATGGGGCCGGATGTCTCCGGCTGGGAGTGGGGCCGCATCCACACCCTCGAGATGACGCATGCGAGCTTCGGCAAATCCGGGATCGCACCGCTGGAGTGGCTCTTCAACCGCGGGCCGTATCAGGTCGCGGGCGGGTCATCCGTCGTCGACGCGGTCGGCTGGGACGCGACGGCCGGTTACGCGGTCGACTGGGTGCCGTCGATGCGCCAGGTCGTGAGCCTGGCGGACTGGGACAGGTCGACCTGGCTGAACCTGACCGGCAGTTCGGGGCATGCGTTCCACCCGAACTACGACGACCAGACCGAGCTCTGGCAACGCCAGGAGACCCGGCCGTGGCTCTTCTCGCTCGGCGCCGTCAAGGCGGCGGCCACCAACACCCTCGTGCTGCGTCCGCTCACCCGAACCAGGTGAGCGGTGCCGGCTCGGCTGCCTAGCGGCGCGGGAAGTCGCGGGCCGGGGAACCGATGTAGAGCTGCTGCGGGCGACCGATCTTGGTGGTCGGGTCCTCGTTCATCTCGCGCCAGTGGGCGACCCACCCGGGCAGGCGGCCGATCGCGAAGAGCACCGTGAACATGCTCGTGGGGAATCCCATGGCCTTGTAGATGACGCCGGTGTAGAAGTCGACGTTCGGGTACAGCTTGCGTTCCTTGAAGTAGTCGTCGTTCAGGGCGATGTGCTCGAGTTCCTTGGCGATGTCGAGCAGGTCGTCCTTGACGCCCAGGGCGGCGAGCACCTCGTCGGCGCTCTCCTTGACCAGCGTCGCCCGCGGGTCGTAGTTCTTGTAGACCCGGTGGCCGAAGCCCATCAGGCGAACGCCCTGTTCCTTGTTCTTGACGCGCTCGACGAACTTCTCGACGCCTTCACCGGATGCCTTGATCTCGCCGAGCATCTTCAGGACGGCTTCGTTCGCGCCGCCGTGAAGCGGGCCGGAGAGCGCGTTGATGCCCGCGGACACCGAGGCGAACAGGTTGGCTTCGGTGGAGCCGACGAGGCGCACCGTCGAGGTCGACGCGTTCTGCTCGTGGTCCTCGTGCAGCATCAGCAGGCGCTCGAGCGCCTTGCTGACCACGGGGTTGACCTCGTAGGGTTCGGCGAGGGTGCCGAAGATGAGGCGCAGGAAGTTGTCCACGTAGCCGAGCGAGTTGTCGGGGTAGAGGAACGCCTGGCCGATGCTCTTCTTGTAGGCGTAGGCGGCCATCACGGGCAGCTTGGCGAGCAGGTGCACGGTGGCCAGTTCGACCTGTTCCGGGTCGTTCGGGTTGAGCGAGTCCTGGTAGTACGCGGCCAGCGCCGACGTGCCGGCGGACAGAACGGCCATCGGGTGGGCGTTGTAGGGCAGCACGTCGAAGAGGCCCTTGAGGTCTTCATGCAGCAGGGTGTGGCGACGGATGCGGGTGTCGAACGCTTCGAGTTCGCTCGCGCTGGGCAGGGTGCCGTAGATCAGCAGCCAGGCGGTCTCGAGGAAGTTCGAGTTCTGGGCGATCTGCTCGATCGGGAAGCCGCGATAGCGGAGGATGCCCTTGTCGCCGTCGATGAAGGTGATCGCCGAGCGGGTCGCCGCGGTGTTCACGAACCCGGAGTCGAGCGTGATCAGGCCCGACTGGCGGGTGAGGGTGGAGATGTCGATGCCCGACGCGCCGGCGGTGCCGCGCACGATCGGTAAGTCTGCGGACCCGCCCGGGAACGTCAGCGTGGCTCGCTGGGGTTCGATGGACGGTTCGCCGGCCGGTACGTTCGCGGCCTCATCGGCCGGCTCGCTGGCTGGTGTTCGCTGCGCAATGTCGCTCACGGCGGCTCCCTGGGTCTGACTGAGTGTCACTGAATATCACTACCTAACCGTCTGGTGACTGACCGTCTGTGGCGATTGGCCACAGCACACCGATGTGTCTGTAGACGTCAACGCGGATACAGCCTAATAGGCTCAGCCGCCTACTGTTGCATTCGCCAAGAATGCCCCCTCTCGGTTAGAGGTAGTTGACAAGGCCGCGGATGCCTGATTCACCCGGCCCGGAGCCTCGCTGCGGCGGCCCCGATTCGCTCATCGGTGGCCGTGAGCGAGAAGCGCACGTGCTGGGGATATCCGTCGCCATAGAAATGGCCGGGGCCGGCGAGGATGCCCAGATCCGCCAGACGGGCGATCGATTCCCACGCGTCGACACCCTCGGTGGCCCACAGGTACAGCCCCGCCTCGCTGTGCTCGACGCGGAAGCCGGCCGCGACCACGGCGGGCAGCAGCACGGCACGGCGTGACCGGTACCGTTCACGCTGCACGGCCACGTGCTCGTCGTCGCCCAGCGCGGCCACCATGGCGGCCTGCAGGGGTGCGGGAAGCATCAGGCCGGCATGCTTGCGCACGGTCAGCACCCGCGCGAGCAGGTCGGCGCAGCCGGCGGCGAACGCCCCGCGGTAGCCGGCCATGTTCGACTGCTTGCTCAGGGAGTAGATCGCCAGCACGTTGCTTCGGTCGGTGCCGGCGACCCGAGGGTCGAGGATGCTGGGGATCGGCTCGGTGTCCCAGCCGTCGGTCCAGCCCAGTTCGGCGTAGCACTCGTCCGAGACGATCACCGCGCCGAGCTCCCGGGCCCGATCGACCGCGGCACGGAGGTGCGCGACCGGGAGCACCCGGCCGTCCGGGTTGCCCGGGCTGTTCAGCCAGATCAGCCTGGTCGTGGCCGGCCACTCGGCCGGGTCGTCGGAGGCGAGCGCCTCGGCCCCGGCGATGGCCGCGCCGATGCTGTAGGTCGGGTAGGCGGCCAAAGGGTGCACCACCGTGTCGCCCTCACCGACGCCGAGCATGAACGGCAGCAGCGCCACCATCTCCTTGGACCCGATGGTCGGCAGCACATTCTTCTCGGTGAGGCCGATGACGCCGCGCCGGCGCCCGTACCAGGCGATGATCGCCTGCAGCAGCTCCGGGGTCCCGGCGGTCTGCGGGTAGGCGTGGGCGTCGGTGGCGGCCGCCAGCGCCGTGCGAATGACCTCGGGCGTCTGGTCGACCGGGGAGCCGATCGACAGGTCGACGATGCCGTCGGCGTGGGCGCGGGCCCGGGCCGCGAACGGAACCATCTGGTCCCACGGGTAGTCGGGGAGCGGCTTCAGCACGCGCAGGTCACGCCTGGACCTGCGGGGGCAGGGCGGCAATGATGGGGTGGTCCTTGTGGATCACGCCGATTTTGGCCGCGCCGCCGGGAGAGCCGAGGTCGTCGAAGAACTCGACGTTGGCCTTGTAGTACTCGGCCCACTGCTCGGGGGTGTCGTCTTCGTAGTAGATGGCCTCGACCGGGCAGACGGGCTCGCAGGCACCGCAGTCGACGCATTCGTCGGGGTGGATGTAGAGCGAGCGGTCACCCTCGTAGATGCAGTCGACCGGGCATTCGTCGACGCAGGCGCGGTCTTTCACATCGACGCACGGCAGTGCAATGACGTATGTCACGGGTGGGGAGCTCCCTTCACGAGCGGAATATCAGTCTATTGCGAACCCGGCCGGGCCGGAATTCGAGGCCAGGCGAGCACGAGGGTGGCCACCAGCGCCGGCACGACGGTCCACAGCATGCCGGGAAGGCCCTGGGGAACGAGCACGGAGCCCCCCGTGCTGCGCAGCGACAGCAGGAAGATGCTGCCGAGCAGCCCCAGCGCGCAGAACAGGACGATCATGCGGTCGCCGAGCACCAGACGGAGGCCGACCAGCAGCGCGGTCACTCCGGTCAGGGCCAGGATCAGTCCCACCGGGATCGTGACCGGTCCGATCGGCACGGTGGCCTGGTGCGCGATGGTGCCGACCACGCCGAAGGCCGCACCGATCAGCAGGGCGAAGACGCCGGCCAGGGCGCGGCTGACCAGTCCCGGCTCCGCGGCGACCTCGGCGGCGGCCCGGTGCGGGGATTCCAGGCGCAGATAGGTCTCGGTGCCGCCGATCACGACCGGCACGGCGCCCGTGCCTGAGCCCGTGCCGGTGTTTGGGCCCGTGCCGGCGCCGACCGGGAGCACGGTGTGACCCGTGACGCTCCAGCGCCCGGGGTAGGCCCAGACGGCTCGCAGCTTCTGCTCGACGTGGTCGCTGACGTCGATCGCGACGATGCGCTGGCCGATGGCCCCCGACACGCTGCGGCTGGCGAAGACGGGCACGTGCAGGGTGTCGGCGGCCCCGACGGCCGCGTCGCGGAGGCGCTCGTCCTCGGTGCCGATCACGAGGGCGGTGGCCTGAATCTCGTCGAGCACGTCGGCCACGGCCGCGGCCAGGGCCTGCCGGTCCGGCCCGGCTTCCGGCGAGGCGACGGATGCCGCGGGCAGCATCCGCCAGTCGCTCACGTCCAACTCCGCCATCGCCGAGCCCACGGCGGCGTCGTCGCCCCCGGCGGCGGCGCCGGACGCCCCGAACAGCACGACGACCTCGGCTCCGTCGGAGCGCAGCCGGGAGATAGTGCCTCCGGTGAGCAGGGCCTCCTGACCGGGACGGTCGTGCAGGAACACGACTCGCTCTGCGCTGCCGGACATGACCATCGATGAGCTCCACTGCGGTTGTGACGGGCGGACACCCACCGATGCATAATAGCTGGACACAGGCGCGGAATCGAAGCTAGAGTGTGCTGGGTTAGGTTAACCTAACCACACTTACCCGCCAGGCCACCAGCAATGTGAACCAGGACGTACCGTGCTCGCCAACTACCTGATCGGCCTCCGCGAAGGTCTCGAAGCCGCTCTGATCGTGACCATCCTCGTGGCCGACGTCGACGATCGGCCGCCGTTCAGGCCACCGGCGAGTCCACGCTGCCGCTGGCCGGAGCCGCGTTGGGCATCCTCACCGCAGTCGTCCTCGGCTGGCTGATCTACGCGGGCATGGTGAAGATCAACCTCGCGAGGTTCTTCACCTGGACCGGGCACCATCAACTTCTCCCCCGCCACCACCTGGCTGCAGCTGGTCGCCTGGCTCGGGTACACGATCCCGGTGATGACGCTCTTCATCCGGCAGGGCCGCCAGGGCAGCCGGCCGCGCCTCGCCGCTCCGGAACAGGCGGCGTCCGACCGGGGGCCCGCCTCGGTCACGCACTGACCGTTCCCGAGCTTGCCGCCGACAGTGCCCGTTCCGGTCGAGAGTGACCGGCGAAGCGGTCACTCTCGACCGGAACGGGCACTAAAGGGAGGGCGGGGAGGGGCCGGGTATTAGGCGGCCGGGTTGACCGTGTAGAGCACGCCCTCGGGGGTGCCGGCGAGCACGACGGACCAGGTGCCGTTCGTCAGAGCGGCCACGCCGGCCTCGCCGACGTTCGCGGTGGCACTCGTGTCGGAGCTGAAGCCGGCGTCCTCGAGCTTCTTCTTGGCATCGGCGAGGGGGTCGGCGGCCGAAGTGGCGACCGTGACCACCCAGCCCGTGTCGCCGTTCGTCGTGTTTGCGGCGCCGAAGCCGAGGTTCCCGTCGATGACCGGGATCTCCTTGGGCCAGCCCGCCGGCAGCTCCCCGGCGAGGCTCACGTCGCCGCCGGTGGCCTCTTTCACGGCTCCGTTGACCGCACCGCCGACCGTTGCGCCGGAACAGCCGGAGAGCAGGAGCATCGCTGCCACGGCAACGGCCGCCACTCGTGCACATTTCATTTCCATCGTCAGGCTCGTTTCTGGTGTCGTTTGTGCGTGGTCGTGAAACCACGCGTTGTCGTTAAACCACGAAACCGCAGGGGCCGGGCGATGAGAATCCATCCCCAGACCCGCTGCGGTTTACGTTGGGGTGCTAGTTCGCGTCCTGCTTCTTCAAGCGGGAGACGTTGCGCTGACGTGCCGAAGCGGCCAGCTCGACCTTGCGGATGCGCACGACGGCGGGGGTGACCTCGACGCACTCGTCTTCGCGGGCGAACTCGAGGCACTGCTCGAGCGTGAGCTGCTTGGACGGGGTCATCGACTCGAACGTGTCGGAGGTGGACTGACGCATGTTGGTCAGCTTCTTCTCTTTGGTGATGTTCACGTCCATGTCGTCGGCGCGCGAGTTCTCGCCGATGACCATGCCCTCGTAGACCTCTTCGGTCGGGTTGACGAAGAACGACATCCGCTCCTGCAGGGCGATGATGGCGAACGGCGTGACGACACCGGAGCGGTCGGCCACGATCGAGCCGTTGGTGCGGGTCGTGATGGTGCCGGCCCAGGCCTCGTAGCCGTGGAAGATCGCGTTGGCGATACCGGTTCCGCGGGTGTCCGTGAGGAACTCGGTGCGGAAGCCGATCAGGCCGCGCGACGGAACGATGAATTCCATCCGGACCCAGCCGGTGCCGTGGTTCGCCATGTTCTCCATGCGACCCTTGCGGGCGGCGAGGAGCTGGGTGATCGCGCCGAGGTACTCTTCGGGCGAGTCGATGGTGAGGTGCTCGTACGGCTCGTGGATCTTGCCGTCGACGCGCTTCACGACCACCTGCGGCTTGCCGACGGTGAGTTCGAAGCCTTCACGGCGCATCTGCTCGACCAGGATGGCGAGGGCGAGCTCGCCTCGGCCCTGAACCTCCCAGGCGTCCGGGCGTCCGATGTCGATCACACGGAGCGAGACGTTGCCGACGAGTTCCTTGTCGAGACGGTCCTTGACCATGCGGGCGGTGAGCTTGTGGCCCTTGACCTTGCCGATCAGCGGCGAGGTGTTGGTGCCGATGGTCATCGAGATGGCGGGGTCGTCGACCGTGATGGTCGGCAGCGGCCGCGGGTCTTCGGGGTCGGCGAGGGTCTCACCGATGGTGATGTCCGCGAATCCGGCGACGGCGACGATGTCGCCGGGGCCGGCGCTCTCGGTCGGGTAGCGGTCGAGGGCCCGGGTGATCATGAGCTCGGTGACACGCACGTTCGCGATGGTGCCGTCGTGCTTGATCCAGGCGACCGTCTGGCCCTTCTTGATGGTGCCCTGGAAGATGCGCAGCAGCGCGAGGCGACCGAGGAACGGCGAGGAGTCGAGGTTGGTGACCCAGGCCTGCAGCGGGTGCTCGTCGTCGTAGACCGGCGCCGGGATGTGCTGGAGGATGGCTTCGAACAGCGGCTCGAGGTCTTCGTTGTCGGGCAGCTGGCCGTTCTCGGGCTTGTTCAGGCTGGCGGAACCGTTACGGCCGGACGCGTAGACGACGGGCACGTTCAGCACCAGGTCGAGGTCGAGGTCGGGCACGTCGTCGGCCATGTCGCTGGCGAGGCCGAGGAGCAGGTCCTGGCTTTCCTCGACGACCTCGTCGATGCGCGCATCGGGACGGTCGGTCTTGTTGACCAGGAGGATGACGGGCAGGTGGGCCTCGAGGGCCTTGCGCAGCACGAAACGGGTCTGCGGCAGCGGGCCCTCACTGGCGTCGACGAGGAGCACGACACCGTCGACCATGGACAGGCCGCGCTCGACCTCGCCACCGAAGTCGGCGTGGCCGGGGGTGTCGATCACGTTGATGGTGATGGGACCGTCGGTCGCGTGGATGCCCTTGTACGAGATCGCCGTGTTCTTGGCGAGAATCGTGATGCCCTTTTCGCGCTCGAGCTCGTTCGAGTCCATGGCGCGCTCCTCGGTGTGGGAGTGCTCGGCAAACGAGTTGGTCTGCTGGAGCATCGCGTCAACCAGCGTGGTCTTGCCGTGGTCGACGTGGGCGACGATTGCGACATTTCGGAGGTTATTGCGCGTGGCAATCGCCATGAAGTAGATCCTTACGAAGAATGATGCCGCAGAGTACCGCGTGCGACTAAGAGTGGATGTATGTGGTCAGGGTCCGACCCAACGGATAATCCTACCGCACTCTCCCTGCCGGGAGGCTGAGTGCGGATTCAGCTTCGACATCGTGACAGGAAAATCGGCCCGGCAACCGGGCAAAAAGAAACGCGGGGCGGGAACCGAAGTTCCCGCCCCGCGTGTCACTGTTCGGGTGTATCGCTGGTTCTGCTGCTTACTTCTTCCAGCCGACGATGCTCCAGTCGACCGTTTCGAACTGGGTGGCGCCGTAGTTGACCAGGCCGGTCTTCACCGCGTACACGTTCGGCAGCGGGGCGATCGGGATGATCGGCACGTAGGCGGCGAGCACCTTGTCGATCTTGTTGGCGATGACGATCCGCTTGTCGGCGTCGAGCTCGGTGTTGGCCTCGTCGAAGAGTGCGGACAGCTTCTTGTCGGTGATGCCGGTGAAGTTCGACTCGGAATCGACCGGGGAGAACAGCGCCTCGCTCGAGGAGATCGGCCACGGGGTGCCGACCCAGGAGAAGCTCGTCATCTCGAAGTCGCCCGGGATGATGTAATCCGAGAAGTACTTCGCGGCGGGGACCTCGTTGAGCTCGACGGTGACGCCGACCTCCTTGAGGTCGGCCTGCACCTGCACGGCGCGCTGCTTGTTCGTCGGGGTGTCGGCGGGCACGGTGATGGACAGCTTGAGTGCCTTGCCGTCCTTCTCGCGGGTGCCGTCGCTTCCGGCCTTGTAACCGGCCTCGTCGAGGAGCTTCTTGGCCGCGTCGACGTCATAGCCGATCGCGTCGCCCACGTTGTCTTCGTAGCCCTTCTGTCCCGGCATGAAGATGTAGCTGCCCTGGGTGGTGGCGTCCACGCCGACGGGGGTGTTGGCCGACTCGGAGATGAGCTCGCGGTTGACCGCGTGGCCGATGGCCTGGCGCACCAACACGTCCTTGAGCGGACCCTTGGAGCCGTTCATGGTGACGTGCGTCCAGGTGAGGCCGCCGGATGCCTGGATCTCGGCATCCTTTCGCTTCTCGGCCGTCTGGTAGGCGTCAGCGTTGGACGAGATGTAGAGCACGTCCGTTTCGGAGTTGCCGAACGAGGTGGCCTGCGACGCGCCGCTGACGACCTTGACGACGATGGTGTCCAGCTTGGCCGCCTCGCCCCACCACTTCGGGTTGCGGGTCAGGGTGACGACCTGGCCGACCGTGTCGATCGAGGAGATCACGAACGGGCCGGAGGACGGCACCGGGGTGGTGACGTACCCCGCGTTGAACGCCTCAGGATCGGATGCGACCGCCGCGGGCAGAACACCCGTGAAGATCGACGCCCAGTCGGCGTTGATCGAGTCGAAGGTCACCGTGAAGTCGAAATCGCTGCCCTTCGACTCGATCGCGCTGATCTGCTCGAAGATGGCCGTGGACGCCGGGGAATAGGCCTCGTTACTGCCGTTCATGGCCGCCCAGGTGGCCGCGTAGTCCTTGTAGGTGATCGGGGTGCCGTCTTCCCAGACCGCCTTCGGGTTCAACTTGATCTCGATGACCTGCGGGTCGTCGCTGACGACCTCGACGCTGGTCGCGTAGTTGGGGTCGACCAGGGTGGTCCCGTCGCCCGCGACCCGGATCGGGCCGCCGGACGTCGGCGCCACGGTGTTGACCGTGTCGGACTCGTTGCCGTCGACCTCGTAGATGTTCCAGTTCGAGGGCATCGCGTTGATGGCGAGGTTCAGGGTTCCGCCGACCTGCACGTCGGCGGCGGCGGCAGCCTCCCACGCGGTGGTGGGCAGCGCCTTGCTGCTCGCCTTCGGGGAGGTGCTGCCTGCGGTGTTTCCGGGGGCGCACGCCGTGAGCAACAAGGCGGACGCACTCAGAACGGCCACTGCTGCAAAAACAGTAGTTTTCCGTTTCATGTGATTCTCCATTTCTTGGTGGGGACTTTTCCTGGTGAGGGACGTAAGGATGGAAGTACTGAGAATTTAGAGCACGAGGTCTTCCTCGCGGCCGGCCAGCGACGCCGAGATGGCCAGCTCGTTCTGCTCGACGTGGTGGCAGGCAGTCTGCACGGTGGCGTGCAGTTCCAGAACCGGGTCGACGCTCTCGCAGAGCGAGCGGTCCTGCGGCGCGAGCAGCGCGTACAGGGGGCAGCGGCTGCGGAAGTTGCAGCCGTCGATCTGCTCGGTCGGGCTGGGCAGGTCGCCCTGGAGCAGCACCCGCTTGCGGCTGCGCTCGATCACCGGGTCCGGGATCGGCGCCGCCGAGATCAGGGCCTGGGTATACGGATGCCGCGGGCGGGCGAACACCTCGGCGACCGGCCCGTACTCGACGATTCGTCCCAGGTACATCACGGCGACCGTGTCCGCGATCTGGCGCACGATCGCCAGGTCGTGCGCGACGAACAGGTAGGAGAGGTTCAGCTGCTCCTTGAGGTCCTCGAGCAGGTTGATCACCCCGGCCTGGATCGAGACGTCCAGGGCGGACACGGGTTCGTCGAGGACGACGAGCCGGGGGTTGGTCGCCAGAGCCCGGGCAATGCCCACGCGCTGCCGCTGTCCGCCGGAGAACTCGTGCGGGTAACGGTCCGCCATCTGCGGGTCGAGTCCCACGAGGTCGAGCAGTTCAGCCACCCGGGCGCGCCGGGCCGCGGGCTTCACCCCGTGCACGGTGAGGGGTTCGCCGATGATGTCGCCGATCGGCAGCCTCGGGTCCAGGGCGGCCATCGGGTCCTGGAAGACGATCTGCACGTCCTTCCGCAACCGGAGCAGCTCGGCCCGGCCGAGCCCGGTGACATCCCGGCCGTCGATCAGGATCTGGCCGGCCTGCGGCTTCGTCATCTCCAGGATCTCGAGGATCGTCGTGGACTTGCCACAGCCGGACTCGCCGACCAGGCCCAGGGTCTGGCCGGGCAGGATCGAGAAGGACACCCCGTCGACCGCGCGTACGGTGCCGATCTGGCGGGAGAACACCCCGCCCTTGGTGAGCGGGAAATGCCGCACCAGCCCGGTCACCGTCAGGACCGGCTGGGCATCCTGGTCCTTCTCCCGGTGCGCCACGGCCAGCGGTGCCGGGCGGGGGAAGACGTCGGGGCGGGTCAAAACACCGTCGGCGATCTCGTCCGAGCGGTGGCAGGCTGCCACGTGCGCGGCCTCCGCCAGACCGGCCACGGGCGCGCCGGGAGCGGCCGTGCCGGGCGCGGTCATGCCGGCCGGGCCGGCGTTCCCGTGCACGAGAAGCACCGGTTCGGTCTCGTGGCAGGCGTCGAGGGAGATCGGACAGCGGGCCGCGAACGGGCAGCCGCGCGGCAGGGCCGTCAGCGACGGCGGGCGTCCCTCGAGCGGCACCAGTCGTTCCGTTCCGGCGGTCTGCATATTGGGCACCGAGCGCAGCAGGCCGATCGTGTAGGGCATGTGCGGGGCCGCGAAGACCTCCTGGGTGGTGCCGTTCTCGACGAGCTTCCCGGCGTACATCACGGCGATCCGGTCGGCGTGGCCGGCCACCACGCCCAGGTCGTGGGTGATCAGCACGACGGCGGCGCCGGTCAGGTTCTTCGCCGTCTCCAGTACCTCCAGGATCTGGGCCTGGATCGTGACGTCCAGGGCCGTGGTGGGCTCATCGGCGATGATCAGCAGGGGGTCGTTGGCGATCGACATGGCGATCATCGCGCGCTGGCGCATCCCGCCGGAGAACTCGTGCGGGAAGGCCCGCGCGCGTCGTTCGGGCGCCGGGATCCCGACCACCGTGAGCAGCTCGACCGCCCGAACCTGCGCCGCACGCTTGGTCAACGCGGGGTCGTGCAGCAGCAGGGCCTCCGCGATCTGGTCGCCCACGGTGTACACCGGGGTCAGCGCCGACAGCGGGTCCTGGAAGATCATCGAGATTTCGCGGCCACGGATGCGGGAGAGCTGCTGGTCGTTCAGGTCCAGCAGCGACCGGCCGCCGAACATGATGCTGCCGGTGACAACCGCCGAACTGGGCAGCAGACCCATCAACGCGAGCGAGGACACCGATTTGCCGGAGCCGGACTCGCCCACGATGCCGAGGAACTCGCCCTTGTGCACCTGGTAGCTGATCCCGCGCACGGCCTGCACCGCGGGGCCTCCCCGCTGGGGGAACGTGACCGAGAGGTCGGTGACCTCCAGCAGCGGCGTCTGGCCACGGCCGGGCCGCGCCGGGCTCCCGTTCAGCAGAAGATTAGTCACGGTTGACTCCCGAGGTAGGGTCGACGGCGTCGCGCAGGGCGTCCCCGATCAGGCTGACGGCGAACAGGGTCACGATCAGCACGCCGGCCGGGAACACGAACAGCCAGGGCCGGGTGACGGCCGCACTCGTCCCCTCCGCCAGGAGGGTGCCGAGGGACACGTCGGGTGCCCGGATACCGAAGCCGAAGTAGCTGAGGCTGGTCTCGGCGAGGATCGCCGCCACCACTCCGAGCGTCGCGTCGATGATCAGGAGCGACGCGACGTTGGGGATGATGTGGCGGCCGAGGATCTTCCGCATCGGCACGCCCATGTACCGGGCGGCCTTGACGAAGTCGCGGTCGCGCAGCGACTTGGTCTGCGACCGCACCACCTGGGCCATGATCATCCAGCTGAAGCCCGCGATGAAGACGGTCAGGAAGACCCAGGACAGCCCCTTGAAGAGGGGGCTCAGGATCACCAGGAGGATGAACGACGGCAGCACCAGCAGCAGGTTGATGCACCAGACCAGGACCCGGTCGACGACGCCGCCCATGTAGCCGGCCACGGAGCCGACGACCGCGGCGATGAGCGTGCCGAGCGGGCCGGCGATCAGGCCGATCACCAGGGATTTCTGCAGCCCCACCAGCGTCTGCGCGTAGAGGTCCTGGCCGATGCCGTTGGTGCCGAACCAGTGCAGCTGCGTCGGGCCGAGCCCCATGTTGAGCGGGTCACGGCCGGTGGCGTTGTAGGGGTAGAGCAGGGGACCGAGCAGCGCCCAGGCCAGGATCACGGCGATGGTGACCGCCCCCACCCAGAAACGCGAGGTCTGGGTCAGCCGCCACCAGATCAGCCGCCCGCGGGAGCGCGCCTTCTTCGGCGGGGTGACCTCGGTGCCGAGAGGCTGCGGGGGAAGCGGAACGACCGGGGAGCCGAGCTCGGCGTTGGTTTCTTCGACCAGGGACATCTCAGTTCCTCACTCTCGGGTCGAGCGCGGCGTAGAGCACTTCGGAGAGCGTCGAGGAGAACAGGATCAGGATGGCCACGAACAGCGTGGTCCCGGCGACCGCGTTGATGTCGCTCTGGCTGATCGCGTTCAGGGCGAATTCGCCCATCCCGTGGAAGGAGAAGACGATCTCGAGCATGATCGAGCCGGAGACCAGCGTGCCGAAGCTGTAGGCGAAGAACGTGGACATCGGGATGAGCGCGACCCGCACGCCGTGGCGAACGAGCGCCGAGTTGCGGGAGCGCCCCTTGGCCCTGGCGGTGCGGATGAAGTCGGCCGAGAGCACGTCGAGCATGACGCTGCGCTGGTAGCGGGAGTAGCCGGCCGCGCCGATCAGCACGAGCGCGATCGTGGGCAGGAGCAGGTGGACGCCGCGGTCCAGGGTCAGATCCCACCAGGATCCGCTCAGCCCGGCCGAGTATTCGCCGGTGAAGTTGATCAGCTGGGCTCCCGCTGCGCCGTTCAGCGCGGTCGCCGCGATCATGAGTAGGACCCCGATCACGAAGGTCGGCGTGGCGAAAATCAGGTAGGAGCCATAGGTGACGACCTGGTCGCTCAGTTTGTACTGACGCACCGCGCCCCAGACGCCCAGCGTCACCCCGACGAGGGCCCCGATCAGCGAGCCGATCAGGAGCAGTCGCAGACTGACACCGGCGCGGGAGATGATCTGGTCGCCAATGGAAACGCCGTTGACCCCGGTGCCCAGCGAGCCGTGCACGACCAGGTTCACCAGCCAGTCCCAGAGCCGCTGGAGCACGGGCACGTTCGGGTTGACGCCGAGGCCGTCCAGGATGTTGTCGATCGTCTGCTGCGTCGGCTGGGGGTTGCGGCCGTAGTACTTGGCAGCAGGGTCGAGGGCCAGGCTGGACACGACATACGCCAGACACGTCGCGATGAGCGAAAGGAAGAAGTAGTTGACGAAACGTCGGAAGATGTAGAAGGCCACGCGCGGTCAACCTAGAACGGGGAACGAGAGACGGCAGCCGGAATGGTTCTACGAAGTGATCCCATTGTTTACTCCCCCGTCGCGCTCCCGCCCGAAGGATTCCCGGCGGCAGAACCGTTTCAAATGTTGTTACGGGGCGAGCCTGTGCCTGCGCGAAGCTCCTTTGCCCCAGATCACAGTCTGCGGCAGATCCTGACAAAACATGTAACATTTTCGAAACTTAAGTCGCAATTTGCTGAGTCCGGGGTCAGAGGATTGAGCAACGCTCAGACCTGCGCCGCCCAGATCAGCTGCGCGACGACGACCAGGAGGAGCGCCACGCCGACCTGCAGCGACCATCCGTTCCACCGGCGTGCAGCGGCATCCGTGGGGCCCTGCGGCCGCTCATGCCGTTCCCAATAGCCCTGGATCGCCCGGTGGGCGGCGCTACCGCTGATCCGTCCGCTGGGCTCGCGCACCTGCGCCGCCCGCGGGGCCGGCCCGGACGACCGGACCGGCATCGACGACCGGGCGGATGACGGCGCTCCCCAGCACCGCAGCCGCTCGCCTGACCGGGTCACCACGACGACCTGGTGGCGCAGCACGATCTCGTCCACCGCACCCCAGGGCACGGTCGTCGTGCGCAGCACGTTGACGATGGTCAGCCCGGTGCCGGACAGCCGCAGGCACGGCCGGGCGAAGACGAGCCAGGCCGACCACAGCACCAGCGTCACCGCCGGCAGGGACACCAGGGCCACGGCCCCCCGCGCACGCAGGAGCGCGTCGACCAGCAGCGCGGCGCACAGCAGCGCCACGGCCGCGAAGACGGCGACGGATGCCGGCGACCGCAGGACGATCGCCGCGCGCCCGGGAGTCACTCCCGCGCCGCCGAACCGCGGTCAGCGGCCAAACTGGAAGTTGCCGCCCGGGATGGCTGCGAGCAGTTCCTGGGTGTACGCCTCACGCGGGTTGTCGAAGACCTCGTCCGTGGACGCGGTCTCGACGATCCGCCCCTTCTGCATGACGCAGACGTTGTCGGCCACGAGCCGCACGACTGCGAGGTCGTGCGTGATGAACAAATAGGTCAGGCCGAGTTCGGTCTGCAGTTCGGTGAGCAGGTTCAGGATCTGGCCCTGCACGAGCACGTCGAGGGCGGATACCGCCTCGTCGAGCACGAGCACGTCCGGCTTGAGCGCGAGGGCACGGGCCACCGCGATCCGCTGGCGCTGCCCGCCGGACAGTTCGCTCGGGTAGCGGTACCGGGTGGCCCAGGGCAGGGATACCTGGTCCAGCAGCTCGCGCACGCGGTCCTGGCGCTCTTTGGAGGAGCCGATCTTGTGCGCCAGCAGGGGCTCGGCGATCGTGTTGCCCACGTTGTACTGCGGGTCGAGGGAGCCGTACGGGTCCTGGAACACCGGCTGCACGCGGCGGCGGAACTTGAGCAGCGCCGCCCCCTTGAGCCCGGCGACATCCTGGCCGTCGAACTCGATCTGGCCGCTGGTGATGCTCTCCAGCTGCAGGATGAGCTTCGCGACGGTGGACTTGCCCGACCCGGATTCCCCGACGAGCGCCGTGGTGGTGCCCTTCCTGATGCCGAAGGAGACGTCGTTGACGGCGAGCAGTTCGTTGTACTTCAGGCCCTTGGTGCGGATGCGGTACAGCTTGGAGATGTTCTGGATCGAGATCAGGTCCTTCGCCGCCGCATCCGCCTCCCGCTCGGCCGCTCGGGCCACGAGAGTGGCGTCGAGCGAGCCCTCGGAGAAGATGGCTTCTCCTCCGGCGCCGGCCGTCTTGGCGGACTGGATGCGACGGGACGCGAGGCTGGGGGCCGCCGCGACGAGACGCTGGGTGTACGGGTGCTGCGGGTTGGCGAGGATCTCCTGCGACGGGCCGGATTCGACGACCTTGCCCTTGTACATCACCACGAGCTGTTCGGCCCGCTCGGCCGCGAGGCCGAGGTCGTGCGTGATGAACAGCACGGAGGTGCCGTAGTCGCGGGTGAGGGTGCCGAGGTGGTCGAGGATCTGTCGCTGCACGGTGACGTCAAGTGCCGAGGTGGGCTCGTCGGCGATGAGCAGCTTGGGCCGTGCGGACAGGCCGATGCCGATCAGCACGCGCTGGCGCATGCCGCCGGAGAACTGGTGCGGGAACTGCTTGAGCCGGTCCTCGGCGTCGCTGAGCCCGGCCTCCTGCAGCACCTGGATGGTGCGCTCGCGTGCGGCCTTGCCCTGGGCGACGTTGTTGGCCTTGATGGCCTCCTCGACCTGGAAACCGATGTTCCACACCGGGTTCAGGTTGCTCATCGGGTCCTGCGGCACGTAGCCGATCAGGCGGCCGCGGACATCCTGGATCTCCTTGGCCGAGAGGGCGGTGAGGTCGCGGCCCTCGAACAGGATCTGTCCGGCCGTGATCTTGCCGGTGCCGGCGAGGAGGTTGATGATGGCCTGCGCGGTCGTGGTCTTGCCCGAGCCGGACTCACCGACGATCGCGAGGGTCTGGCCGGCGTAGAGGGTCAGACTGACCCCACGCACGGCAGGGACGACACCGTGCTGGGTCTGGAAGCCGACCTCGAGGTCGCGGATCTGGAGCAGAGGCTCCGTGGACGCGTCGGCGTTCTCGCTGACGGGTTCGATGACGGTCTGGCTCATCGGCGGGCCCTCGCTTCGGGGTCGAGGGCGTCGCGCACGACGTCGCCCAGCATGAGGAACGCGAGAACGGTCACGGACAGCGCCGCCGCGGGGTAGAGCAGCACCTGCGGGTTGGTGCGGAGGGAGCTCTTCGCTGCGTCGATGTCGTTACCCCAGCTCATGACGTTCGGCGGAAGGCCGATCCCGAGGAATGACAGGGTGGCCTCGGCCACGATGAACGTGCCCAGCGAGACCGTGGCGATGACGATCACGGGCGCGATCGAGTTCGGCACCACGTGACGCAGCAGGATCTTGAACTTGCTGACGCCCAGGGCGATGGATGCCGTCACGTAGTCCGAGTTGCGGGCCGAGAGCACAGCGCCGCGCATGATTCGGGCGATCTGCGGCCAGGCGAAGAGCGAGAGCACGAGAGCGATGGTCACCGGGGTGCGCTCCGGCAGGACCGACATGAGCACGATGGCGCCCAGCACGGTGGGGACGGCGAAGAAGATGTCGCCGATGCGGGAGACGATCGAGTCCAGCATGCCGCCGTAGTAGCCCGCGAGCGCGCCGACGATGATGCCCGTGAAGGTGACGAGGATCGTGGCGAGCAGGCCGACGGTGAGCGAGGCCTGCGTGCCGAAGATGATCCGGGCGTAGATGTCGCAGCCCTGGCGAGTGTAGCCGAGCGGATGCCCGTCTGAGGGTGCACCGTGGCTGTCGCCGAGGTCGCAGGATGTGGGCGAGACGTGGGCGAACAGGCTCGGGAACAGAGCGACGATCACGATCAGGAAGATCAGCGCCGAGGAGATCCAGAAGGAGGGCCGTACCCGCATCGCGTCCCAGGCATCCGCCCAGGTGCTGCGTGCCTTCTGCGACTCGTCGAGGCGGTCGACGGTTTCGACCGGGGTTTCTTCCAGCGCGGCGACGTAGTGCGTCTGTGCGTTCGGGTTCTTATTTGGCATAACGAATCCTCGGGTCCAGTGCTGCGTAGAGGAGGTCGACGAGCAGGTTGGCGAGCACGAAGATCACGACCATGACAGCGATGAACGACACGACGGTGGGGCCTTCACCCAGCTTGATCGCCTTGTAGACGGTGCCGCCGACGCCGTTGATGTTGAAGATGCCCTCTGTGACGATGGCACCGACCATGAGTGAACCGAGGTCCACGCCGAGGAAGGTGACGACGGGAACAAGGGAGTTGCGCAGCACGTGCACGCCCACGACGCGGCGGCGGGACAGCCCCTTCGCGGTCGCGGTGCGCACGAAGTCCGCGTTGAGGTTGTCGGAGACGCTCGCGCGGGTGAGCCGCACGATGTAGGCGAACGAGACCGAGGCCAGCACGAGCGCGGGGAGGAGGAGCTCGTTGAAGGGAGCCTCGCTGCTCACCGTCGTACGAGCCCAGCCGAGCTTGACGGCGAAGACGTACTGCAGCACGAAGCCGATTACGAACGTGGGAACACTGATCAGGAGGAGGCTGACCACGAGGGCGCTCGCGTCGAAGAACTTGCCCTTGCGGAGGCCGGCGATCAGTCCGACGAGGATGCCGAAGAAGGCCTCGATGGCCAGCGCGAGCAGAGCCAGACGGGCGGTGATCGGAAAGGCCTTGGCCATCACGTCGCTCACGGGACGGCCGGAGTACGTGGTGCCCAGGTCACCCTGGAAGAAGTTGCCGATGTAGATGAAGTACTGCACGATGAACGGCTTGTCCAGGTTGTACTGGGCGCGGATCTGTTCGATCACGCCGGGCGCCGGGGGCCGGTCGCCGTAGAGAGCCGCGATGGGGTCCCCGGGCAACGAAAACACCATGAAGTAGATCAGCAGCGTTGCACCGAAAAACACCGGGATCATCTGGAGCAGGCGTTTGCCCGTATACCAGAGCATCAGGTTCCCAAGCCAGAACGTATGTACATGAGATTCACAATCACTGGTTGAGTCTAGTCAGTGTGGGGCCCGGGGCTGACGCCCCGAGCCCCACACGTCTTATCTATTCACTGCTGTCAAACGGATTGAACGAGTATTACTCGCTCTTGGTGATGTTGCTGTACAGCGGCACGGAGTCCCAGCCGAAGACGACGTTATCGACCTTGTCAGACCAGACGCCGGTGACGTTGGAGTACCAGAGCGGGATGGTCGGGAGGTCCTTGAGCAGGACTTCCTGAGCTTCCTGGTACTTCTTGGTTGCGGCTTCGACGGACGACGCCGCTGCGCCATCCTTGATCAGCTTGTCGAATTCGGGGCTGCTGTAGTCCTCGTAGTTCGAGCCGGCACCGGTCTGGTACAGCGGGGCGAGGAAGTTGTACAGCGACGGGTAGTCGCCCTGCCAGCCGGCGCGGGTTCCACCGGTCAGCTTGTCACCCTTGCGGTCGTCGAGGGCTGCGGCGAAGGTCGGGTACGGCTTGCCGATGGCTTCGATGCCCAGGGTGTTCTTGATGCTGTTGGTCACAGCGTCGACCCAGGCCGCGTGGCCGCCGTCGGAGTTGTAGGCGAGGTCGAACGTGCCGGTGTAGGGCGCGATCTTGTCGGCTTCGGCCCACTTGGCTTTGGCCTCTTTCGGGTTGTAGGCGAGGACGTCGGCACCCTTGAGAGAGTCGGAGTAACCGTCGATGACCGGCGAGGTGAAGTCGGTGGCCGGGGTGCGGGTGCCCTGGAAGATGACGTCGGTGATTTCCTTGCGGTCGATCGACATCGAGATGGCGGCGCGGCGCAGCTTGCCTTCCTCACCACTCCAGTGCTCGAGGTAGTACGGCATGTTGAAGCCCTGGAAGATGGCGGCCGGCTGGTTGACGAAGCGGTCCGGGAAGTCCGACTCGTAGGAGGCGAATGCGGCATCCGGGACGGCGTCGAGCACGTCGAGGTTTCCACCCTGGACGTCCGCGTAGGCGGCATCCTGCGAGGCGTAGAAGACGATGCTCAGGCCGCCGTTGACGGGCTTGCGCACGCCGTCGTAGTCGGGGTTGGTGACGAGGTCGATCTTGACCTCGTGCTCCCAGGCGCCCTTCTTGGCCAGCATGTACGGGCCGTTGCCGATCGGGTTCTCACCGAAGGCGGCCATGTCCGCGTACGCGGAGGAGGGCAGCGGCATGAACGCCGTGTAGCCCAGACGCAGCGGCCAGTCGGCCTCGGGGGAAGCCAGCTCGACCGTGAAGGTCTTGTCGTCGACGACCTTGAGGCCGGTCAGTTCGGAGTCGGCGTCGTAGCTGAAGCCGGCGATGTCGTCGAAGAAGTAGGAAGCGCTCTGGGCGTTGCTGAACTTCGCGCCGAAGTTCCACGCGTCCACGAAGGAGGAAGCGGTGACGGCTTCGCCGTCGGTGAACTTCCAGCCGTCGTTGATCGTGACGGTCCAGTTCTGCGCGTCGTCCGATTCGATGGACTTCGCGACCTCGTTCTCGGTCTCGCCCTTGGCGTTGTAGGAAACGAGTCCGGCGAAGAGCGAGGTGGTGATCTTGCCGCCACCGGTCTCGGTGGTGTTCGTCGGGATCAGCGGGTTCTGCGGCTCAGAGCCGTTCGTGCTGATGATCGCCGCGGTGTCGCCGGTCGCGGCTTTCGGGGTGGATTCTCCACTCGCGCACCCGGAGAGCATGAGTGCTCCCGCGGCGGCCAGAGCGATGGCTGGTATGCCCAGTCTCCTGATTTTCAATTTTCCTCCTGTGCGCAGGGATGTGCCACGCGGCTCATCACCGCGCCGACACGTCAGTTATATTGACCCTAAAGAGCCGGGACTGCGTTCGCACAATCTAATGAGGAAACGTTACACAGGCGAAACATTCTGCGCAGGATAGTTGCACCACGGCAGGTTCTTTCGGCCGATCCTTCCGCCGTACCCCGCAACATCCGCGTTCTGCGCAGTCGGAGGGCAGTGGGAGGATTGAGACATGACGCTCGTCTCCCCCGCCCGCCCGCCGCTGCTGATCTTCGACGGCGACTGCGCGTTCTGCACCACCTCCGTGAACCTGATGACCCGCCTCCTTCCGGCCATGCCGGATGCGGCCCCGTACCAGTGGACCGACCTCGGGTCGTACGCCCTCACGACGAAGGACGCCCAGTCGCGGGTCTGGCTCGTGATCGACGGGCACCAGTACGGCGGCGCCGCGGCCGTCGCCGCCCTGCTGCGGCACCAGCCGAACACGGTTCTGCGCATCCTCGGCTGGCTGGGCACGGTTCCGCCGTGGTCCTGGGCCGCCGAACTCGGCTACCGGCTGGTGGCGCGCTACCGCCACCGGCTTCCCGGGGGCACGCCGGCCTGCCGGATGAAGCCGGGCACGTGACTCGGAACGCTCTTCGCTGGGAGGTAGGAATCGTCCTCGGGCTCTCGCTCGGGGCATCCGCCATCTATTCGGTGGTCTCAATCATCGCCCGCCTGACCGACACGCGGCCGCTCTCGGAGCAGTCGGCCACGCTGAACGGCTCGCAGTCGCCGCGGGAATGGCTCGACTTCACCTACCAGTTCCTCGGGATCTTCTTCGCCTTCTTCGCCGTGGCCCTGGTGCTGTACCTGCTGTGGCGTCCCGGGCAGAGCGCGTTCCGGCGACTCGGGTTCGACCTGACGGAGCCGCGGCGCGACCTCCTGCGCGGGCTCGGCCTGGTCGCGGCCATCGGCATCCCGGGCCTCGGCCTGTACCTGGCCGGGCGGTTCTTCGGCTTCACGGTCGCGGTCGTGCCGTCGCCGATCGACACGTTCTGGTGGACGGTCCCCATCCTGGTGCTCTCGGCGCTTCGCTCGGCGCTGACGGAGGAGCTGATCGTGGTGGGCTACCTCTTCACCCGGCTGCGCGAGCTCGGCTGGTCGACCTGGACGATCATCGTGTCGTCGGCCGTGCTGCGGGGCAGCTACCACCTGTACCAGGGCATCGGCCCGTTCTTCGGCAACGCCGTGATGGGCGTCGTGTTCGGCTGGTGCTACCTCCGCTGGGGCCGCACGATGCCGCTCGTGATCGCGCACTGGGTGCTCGACATCGTCTCGTTCGTGGGCTACCCGCTCGCCCTGGCCTGGTGGCCCGGGCTGCTCGCCCCCACCGCCGCCTAGCCCACCTGCCCGCCGCCGCCCGGCCCCACCTGACCGCCGAGCCCGGCCTCACCTGCCCGCCGCGCCCCGCCTCCCCTGCCCGCCGCGCCCCG
>NZ_SOGU01000011.1:0-10657 GCF_004403275.1 Cryobacterium sp. TMT4-10 | reverse complement strand
CGTGCTCTCGGTCGGCCGCGACCGTTACAAGGTGCCCAAAGACCTCAGGCGCTACCTGGAGGTGCGGGACGAGACGTGCCGGTTCCCGGGCTGCAACCGGGGCGCGGCGCACTCGNCGGTCGGCCGCGACCGTTACAAGGTGCCCAAAGACCTCAGGCGCTACCTGGAGGTGCGGGACGAGACGTGCCGGTTCCCGGGCTGCAACCGGGGCGCGGCGCACTCGGACATCGATCATGCGCTGGACTGGCAGTTCGACGGGCTCACCGCGCACGACAATCTCGCGCACCTGTGTCCGGGCGAGCACGGGCTGAAGTCGGAGACCCGGTGGAGCTACGAAATGCTGCCCGACGGCACTCTCAACTGGACCTCACCGACCGGGCGGCACTTCATCAGCGAACCGGCCACCATCATCCAGCCCCAACCGCCACCGAGGCCGAGACCGGTGCCGCCGGACGATTCCGACGAGCCGCCGCCGTTCTGAAGCGCCGGGCAGCCGGCTCAGTCGCGGGCCGTCTGGGGGTATCAGCCGACCGAGGTGCCGAACAGCAGGCCGAGCAGGTAGGTGACGCCGGCGGCTCCGAACCCGATCACCAGTTGCCGGAACGCGCGGCGCAGGGGCGGTCCGCCCGACAGGAGCCCGACGATCGCCCCGGTTGCCAGCAGGGCCAGACCCACGAGCACGGCGGCGACGATGATCGCTGCCATGCCTTCGAGCCCGAAGAGGTAGGGCAGAACGGGCAGGATGGCGCCGGAGGCGAAGAAGCAGAAGCTCGAGGTCGCGGCGCCGAGTCCGGTGCCGATCGCCTCGTGCTCGTCGACGGCCGGAGACAGTCCGCCGGTCTGCTTGACGTCGACCGGACCTGTGGCGATCGCCACGGTGCGCAACGCCTCCCGGGCGTGGAACTCGGCCTTCTCCGGGGACATCCCCTGCGCCCGATAGACGAGGGTCAACTCGTTCGCGGCCAGGTCGAGGTGCGACAAGACGCTCCGGGAGGCCGGATTCGGAGTGGAGGCTTCGAGGAGTTCCCGCTGCGAACGCACCGACACGTACTCCCCCGCACCCATCGAGAGCGCGCCGGCGAGGAGCCCGGCGATGCCCGTGAACAGGATCGTGGTGGTCGGCACGCCGGTGGCGCCGATTCCGAGCACCAGGGCCAGGTTGCTGACGAGACCGTCATTGATGCCGAACACGGCGGCACGGAAAGTGCCGGCCAGACGCTGGCGCCCGCGCGCGGCGAGCCCGCGCACGACCTCCTCGTGGATGCGCTCGTCGGCGGCCATGGTGTCCGTGGCGTCCGCGTCCGCGTCGTAGGGCGAGCGCGCCTCGGCGCGCTGGGCCAGGGCGAGCACGAACACGGACCCGAAGCGTCGGGCCAGGAAGCCCAGAAAACGGGTGCGCACAGCGCCACGCCTCGGCTGCCCGACCTGGTCGCCGAGGAGGCGCCGCCAGTGCGCCTCGTGACGGCCCTCGGCCTCGGCCAGGGCCAGCAGGATCTCCTTCTCCTCACCGTCGCGGCGTCCGGCCAGGTCACGGTAGACCGTCGCTTCCGCGCGCTCGTCGGCCAGGTACTGCCGCCAGCGTCGGATCTCGGCGGGGCTGGCCGGGCGCTGCTGTTCTGTCACTCTCATGCCTCCACGCTCATGCCTCGGGCGCGGGCTCGAGCGAGCCCTGCGCGACTCGAGCGGACGCGTGCGGTCCGGAGCCGTCGAGGCCGAAGAATGGTTCGTCGAACTGAACGACCCACACGGCCTCGCGACCCGCCACCGGGGCGTACAGTGCGGTCCCCTCGACTTCGCCGGCCGCCACGATCACACCGATCGGGTCCTCCGCGGCAGCGTCCGGGTACCGGTTCCGATCCAGACGCACGACGACCTGCATCCCGACGCCGAAGACTGCCGGGGCCTTCCCGGCCCTGTCCGCTTTCTTCCGCAGAGCCACTACTCGGCCGATCCGTCGGCCGATCCGGCCCGCTCGAGCACGAGTTCGCGCACGCGTGCGGCATCCGCTTGCCCGCGCATGGCCTTCATCACCGCACCGATCACGGCGCCGGCGGCCTGCACCTTGCCGTCGCGGATCTTCGCGAGGACGTCCGGCTGGGCGGCCAGGGCCTCGTCGATCGCGACGATGAGCGCTCCGTCGTCGGAGACCACGGCGAGACCGCGGAACTCGACGACTTCGAGGGGAGTTCCCTCACCGTTGATGACTCCCTCGAGCACCTGGCGGGCCAGACGGTCGGTGAGCGTGCCGGCCACGACCAGTTCGATCAGCGCGGCGACCTGGTCGGGCTGCACGAGGGAGTCGGCGGAGACGCCGGCGACGTTCGCGAGCCGGGCCACCTCACCGGTCCACCACTTGCGGGCGGCCTGGGCGGAGGCGCCGGCCGCGATGGTCGCTTCGACGGCATCCATCAGGTCGGAGTTGACGACGTCCTGGAATTCGAGGTCGGCGAAGCCCCAGTCTGCCTGGAGCCGCTTGCGCCGGGCCGCCGGAGGCTCGGGCAGGGTCGCGCGCAGCTCCTCCACCCATTCCCGGGACGGGGCAACGGGAACGAGGTCGGGCTCCGGGAAGTACCGGTAGTCGTCGGCGTCGGACTTGGGGCGGCCGGCCGAGGTGATGCCGGTGTCTTCGTGCCAGTGACGGGTTTCCTGGGTGATGGTTCCGCCGGCCTGCAGCAGGGCGGCCTGGCGCTGGATCTCGTAGCGGACGGCCTTCTCGACCGAACGCAGCGAGTTGACGTTCTTCGTCTCGGTGCGCGTGCCGAGGATGTTCGAGCCGCGGGGGCGCAGGGACACGTTCGCGTCACAGCGCACGTTGCCCTCTTCCATCCGCGCGTTGGACACGCCGAGGGCCTTGACGATTTCCCGGATGGCGGCCACATAGGTGCGGCCGATCTCGGGCGAGTCGGCCTCGCCGCCCTCGATCATCTGCGTGACGATCTCGACCAGGGGCACGCCGCCGCGGTTGTAGTCCACGAGCGAGTAATCCGCGCCCTGGATGCGGCCGGTGGCCCCGCCGACGTGCGTGAGCTTGCCGGCGTCGTCTTCCATGTGCGCACGTTCGATGTCGACCGTGACCAGTCGACCGCTCTCGAGTTCGATGGTGAGCTGCCCGTTGAACGCGATCGGTTCGTCGTACTGCGAGGTCTGGAAGTTCTTCGCGGTGTCCGGGTAGAAGTAGTTCTTGCGGGCGAACCTCGAGTACTCGGCGATTTCACAGCCCAGGGCGAGGCCCAGACGGATGCTCGATTCGATCGCCTGGGCGTTCACCTGCGGCAGGCCGCCCGGCAGGCCGAGGCAGGTCGGGCAGGTGTTGGTGTTGGCGCCCTGGCCGAATTCGTTGGCGCAGCCGCAGAACATCTTGGTCTTGGTGTTGAGCTCGACGTGCACCTCGAAGCCGAGCACCGGCTCGAACAGTTCGAGGGCTTTGTCGTAATCCATCAGTTCGGCCTTCTTCATCAGACGGCTCCCTCGGTGCTTGTGAACATGTCGTTGGGCGCCAGCTCCGGCGCCTGGCTGAGCAGGGTGTGGCCCCAGGATGCCTCGAGCATCGCCTCGATGGCGGCGCCGACCTGGTACAGGCGGGCATCCTGCTTCACGGGCGCCATGATCTGAAGTCCGACGGGCAGTCCGTCCTCGGGGGCGAGACCCATCGGGAGGCTCATCCCGGGCACACCGGCCAGGTTGGCCGGTATGGTGGTGACGTCGTTGAGGTACATGGCCATCGGGTCGCTCATCTTTTCCCCGAATTTGAACGCCGTGGTGGGCGCACTCGGCGAGACGAGCACGTCGACCTTCGTGAAGGCCGCCTCGAAGTCCCGCTGGATCAGGGTGCGCACCTTCTGGGCGCTGCCGTAGTACGCGTCGTAGTAGCCCGCGCTGAGGGCGTAGGTGCCGAGGATGATGCGGCGCTTGACCTCGGGGCCGAAGCCGGCATCACGGGTGGCCGCCATCACGCGCTCGCTGGTGAGCGGGCCCTCGTCGGGGTTGACCCGGATACCGAACCGCACCGAGTCGAAACGCGCCAGGTTGCTGGACGCCTCGGCCGGCAGGATCAGGTAGTAGGCCGCGATCGCGTACTCGAAGTTGGGGGCGCTGACCTCGACGATCTCGGCGCCGGCGGCGGAGAGCAGCGCGAGGGTCTCGGTGAAGCGCTGCGATACCCCGGCCTGGAAACCGTCGCCGTTGAGCTCCTTGATCACGCCGACCCGGACTCCCTTGAGGGCTCCGTCGGCGAGGCCGGCGCGCGCGGCGGCGGCCATGGACGGCCAGGAGTCGGTGAGCGAGGTGGAGTCGAGCGGGTCGTGGCCGCCGATCACGTCGTGCAGGAGTGCCGCGTCGAGCACCGTGCGGGTGACCGGTCCGACCTGGTCAAGGGAGGAGGCCAGGGCGATCGAGCCGTATCGGGACACGCCGCCGTAGGTGGGCTTGACGCCGACCGAGCCGGTCACGGCCGCGGGCTGGCGAATCGAGCCTCCAGTGTCGCTGCCGAGCGCGAGGGGCGCCTGGAACGAGCTGACCGCGGCCGCGGAGCCGCCGCCGGAGCCGCCGGGGATCCGGTCGAAGTCCCACGGGTTGTGGGTCGGGCCGTATGCAGAGAACTCCGTGGAGGAGCCCATCGCGAACTCGTCCATGTTCGTCTTGCCGAGGGGAATCAGCCCGGCGTCGCGGACCCGCTTGACCACCGTGGCGTCGTAGGGCGGGATCCAGCCCTCGAGGATCTTCGAGCCGGCCGTCGAGGGCATGTCGAGGGTGGCGAGCACGTCCTTGATGGCGATCGGGATGCCGGCGAGGGGGCCGAGCTCGTCCCCGGCGGCACGCCGGGCGTCGATCCGGGCGGCGGTGGCCAAAGCCGCGTCCCTCGCCACGTGCAGGAAGGCGTGCACATCGGTGTCGATGGCCGCGATGTGGTCGAGGTGGGCGCGCGTCACCTCGACGGAACTGACCGAGCGGTCAGTGAGCAGTTCGGAGAGTTCGGCGGCGGTCAGTTTGGTCACGTTGGTCATGGTTACTCCTCGTCCAGGATCGCGGGCACGCGGAACTTGTCGCCGTCGCGGTCAGGGGCGCCGGACAGCGCCTGCTCGACCGTCAGGGACGGGACAACCACGTCAGCGCGGAAGACGTTGGTCAGCGGCATCGGATGGCTGGTCGCCGGAACGTCCGGGGTGGCCACTTCGGCCACTTTCGCCACGGAGTCGACGATCTGACCGAGTTCGGTGGTGAGGCGGTCGATCTCCTCCGCGCTCAGGTCGATCCGGGCAAGGTTTGCCAAATGGGCAACCTGCTCGGCCGTGATTTCAGACATGTAGCTCCGTACGGTCGTCGGGGTGGATACCCCAATTCTATTCGGAGCCGTCGGTGACCAGTGCCGCGTTACCGGTTCCGATCAGGGCCATGTTGTGCAGCGACTCGCTGCCCACGTCGAAATAGGCGTTGTGGCCGAGAGACCCGTTGAGCCAGAGCCCGGTGAACCGGTCGCGGGCGCCGGCGACGCCGAGCCGGTGGGCGCCGTAGGACGCGGCCCCCGGGTCACTGCCGAAGAACGCACTGCTGACGGTGGGATCCCAGTCTGCCTTCCCCACGTAGACGTTTCCACGGGCCACACTGAGCTGGTCGACGGACTGGATCTGGCTCCCGGGCGACCCGACCAGCACCAGGGCGTCGACCGAGAAGGACCCTCGGGCCAGGGCCGTGAGCGCCACGGTCGACCCGTAGGAGTGCGCGAACACCGAGATGAAGGGCTGGTGTTCGCCCCGGTCGGCACGGATGCCCAGCGACGACTCCTCGAGGAAGTCCGCCCCGGCCTCCGCGCGGTCCAGTCCGCCCACGTTGAACAGGTCCGGCGCCTCGTACCCGATCCAGGCCACGGTGGCGACGCTCCTGCCGGACGCGCCCCGGCCGGCTCCGGCCCGTTCCCTCAAAACCTCGACCTGTTCCGCGTACACGGCCGCTGCGGTGTTCGTCCAGTTCACGATTTGAGCCTCCACCGCGTAGTTCATGCCCGGAACGAGGTAGCTGACGTAGTCGGCGGTGTCCGGGTTGCCGAGGGCGATCGCCGCCCGTCCTCCGTCGGCGGGATCCAGCAGGATCAGGGAACGCCGGGGGCTTCCGTCGGGGGTGCGCAGCGCGGCCTTCACCTGGGTCAGGACGCCGAGCTCGCGGGCGAAGACCTGCCGCTGGGCGTCATCCGTCGCCGTGGCCAGGCTCTGCGCGACCTCGGCCAGGCTCTGGCTGAGGTAACGGGCGTTGGCTCGGCCGCGTTCCCGGAACGGGATGCCGTCGAGGTTGCCGACGAGCCTCGGGGCCGCGGCCAGCAGCGAGGACCGCTCCGACGAACCGAGGCCGTCCCACAGTCCGGCCACCTCGGTTGCCGCGGGCGGCACAGCCAGCAGCGAATCGACCTGGCCCGGAGACGCCTGCACGAACGCGGAGATGTCGGCCGGGGACAGGCTGGACAGTCCGGCCAGCAGGCTGGTGCCGGTCATCCGGCGCACCGAGTTGACGTTCGCGTCGGCGTCGGCGGGGACCGCTGCCACCGGCTGGGCGGAGACTCCCGGCTCGCCGGAGACCCGCACCCGGATCGAGGACCCCCGCCGGCCGGACAACTCGCCCCAGAGCGGGGCGGTACCGGCCGCGGCGGCCGGGTCGAGGGCGGTCGTGGGGAGCGGCTGACCCTGCACCATGCCCTGGAGTTCGTGCACTCCAAAGGCCTCGCTGACTCCGTTGAGAGTCAGAGAGGCGGTGAGAATTGTTGCCGCTACCAACAGCAAACCTGGGTACGTCCCCTCACGAACACCGAGATGCCAGGCAACTCGACCTCCAGCACAAGACCTGCACCTTCAGATTAGTGAAGAGGCGGTGGCCGAAGTCCCCCCCAAAGGCGTCGCCGGGACCCCCGCTTCGGGGGTGAAATCGTAAGGCTACTTCTCAGCCAGCGCGCCCGGGCCCTCGGTGACGAGCAGCCGGAACTGGGCGGCGTCGAGGATTCGGAGTCCGAGCAGTTCGGCCTTGGCCAGCTTGGACCCGGCGCCCGGGCCCGCCGCGACGAAGTCGGTGTTCTTGGACACGCTGGAGGCGGCCTTGCCGCCGGCGGAGAGGATGGCCTCCTGTGCCTCCTCCCGGGTGTAGCCCTCGATCGACCCGGTGGCGACGACCGTGAGGCCGGCCAGGACTCCCCCGGCGGCGGCCGCGGCGCCGGGCCCCGGGTGGTCCGGGGTCGCGAACTGCACCCCGGCCCGGGTCCACTGCTCCACGATGTCGCGGTGCCAGTCGACCTGGAACCAGTCGATGATGGCGTCCGCGATGATGCCGCCGACGCCGTCGACCTCGGCCAGCTCGTCCCGCGACGCGGCCCGGATCAGGTCGAGCGAGCCGAAGTGGCCGGCCAGGGCGCGCGCGGCGACCGGCCCGACGTGACGGATGTTCAGGGCCACCAGCAGCCGCCAGGGCGGTTTGGTCTTCGCCAGTCCGATCTCGCGGATGAGCTTGAGCGCGTTCGACGAGGGCTGCGGCCCTTCGATGCCCTGCTTCTTCTCTGCGGCCGTCGGGTTGCGGCGGAAAGGAGTGCGGAGCCGGACCGATCCGTCTTCCTCTTCGCGGGTGAGCCCGGTTTCGGCGTCGCGCACGACGACCTCGATCGGCAGCAGGTCTTCGAGCGTGAGGTCGAAGAGTCCGGCCTCCGTGGGCAGCGGCGGCGTGCTCGGCCGGGTCGGCTGGGTCAGCGCGGCGGCGGCCACCTCGCCGAGCACCTCGATGTCCAGGGCGCCGCGGGAGCCGATGTGCTCGACCCGCCCGCGCACCTGGGCCGGGCAGCTTCGCGCGTTCGGGCAGCGCAGGTCGATGTCACCCTCCTTGGCCGGGGCGAGCGGTGTGCCGCACTCCGGGCAGTCTGCGGGCATCACGAACGCATGCTCGGTGCCGTCACGCAGTTCGAGCACAGGGCCGAGCACCTCGGGGATGACGTCGCCGGCCTTGCGCAGCACGACGGTGTCCCCGATCAGGATGCCCTTGGCCTTGACCACATCCTGGTTGTGCAGCGTGGCCTGGCGCACCTCGGAGCCGGCCACCCGCACCTTCTCCATCACGGCGAAGGGCGTGGCCCGCCCGGTGCGTCCCACGCTGACGACGATGTCGAGCAGCCTGGTGTTGACCTGCTCCGGCGGGTACTTGTAGGCGATCGCCCAGCGCGGCGCCCGGCTGGTGGCGCCGAGTTCGGCGTGCAGGGCCAGTTCGTCGATCTTGATCACGATGCCGTCGATTTCATGGTCGACGCTGGCCCGGTGCTCGCCGTAGTACTCGATGAAGCCTGCCGCCTCGACCACGCTCGGCTCCACCCGGAAGTAGCTGCTGGTGGGCAGCCCCCAGCCGCGCAGCAGCTCGTAGATGCCGGATTGCGTGGCCACGGGCGGGTTCGGCCAGGCGCCGATGCCGTGCACCAGCATCCGGAGTCGCCCGAGCCTGGCGCGCATCAGCCGGAGCGGCTCCATGGCCTTGCCTTCGGACTTCTGGCGGAGCGAGCCGGCCGCCGCGTTGCGCGGGTTGGCGAAGACACGCTCACCCGCGGCGACCTGCGCGGCATTGAGCTCGAGGAATTCGGCGACCGGGAAGAACACCTCGCCGCGCACCTCCATCAGGGCCGGATGTCCGGTGCCGGTCAGTTGCCGGGGTATTCCGGGCACACGGGCGATGTTCTCGGTGACGTCTTCGCCGACCACGCCGTCGCCGCGGGTCGCCGCGCTGACCAGCACGCCATTCACGTAGCGGAGATTGATCGCCAGCCCGTCGATCTTCAACTCGCAGAGGTAGTGCACGGGCCGGCCGGCGTCGCGTCCCACCTTGGCCGCCCAGAGTTCGAATTCCCCGATCGAGAAGACGTTGTCGAGGCTGAGCATCCGTTCGGCGTGCTGCACCGGATCGAACAGGCTGGTCTCGGCCCGGCCGCCCACCGTCTGGGTGGGGCTGTCCTGGCTCGCCAGTTCGGGGAACTGGTGCTCGAGCTCGGCGAGACGGCGCACGAGGGCGTCGTACTCGGCGTCGTCGATGATGACTTCGTTGCGGTCGTAGTAGGTGTCCCGGGCTTCGAGGATGCGCTGGGTCAGTTCCGAGACCTCGACGGCAGCGACGTGCAGCGCGTGACTGGGCGCGGTGGGTGTGGATCCGGCGTCAGGCGCTGCTCCCTCAGGCGCTGCTCCGGCCGGTGCTGCTGTGTCAGGCATTGACGCCGACCGCGCTGACGGTGCGATCGATCGTGCACTGGCCGAGCACCCGGGTGCCGAGGTAGACGACCGCGGTCTGCCCGGGGGCGACACCCGTGAGCGGCTCGGCCGGGGTGATGACCAGCTCGGTGGCCGGGCGGGTCTCACCGGTCGCGCCGTTCACGCCGTTCTCGCCGTTCTCGCCGGGAGCCACCGGCACGACCTGGGCCACAGCGGGCACCGGGTCGGCGTGGGCGCGGATCTGCACGGTGCAGTCGAAAGCGGTTTCGGGGTGGGCGGGGGCGACGCCGCACCAGGTGAACTTCGAGCCGGCGATCTCCCCGATCGCGAGCGCCTCTTTCGGCCCGACGACGACGGTGTTGGTGATCGGGCGAACCTCGAGCACGAAGCGCGGTTTGCCGTCGGCGGCGGGGGTGCCGATCTGAAGCCCCTTCCGCTGCCCGACGGTGAACGCGGCCGCGCCCTCGTGCCGGCCGAGGGTGTTGCCCTCACGGTCCAGGATGTCGCCGGTCGCCGGCGGCACCCGCTCGGCCAGCCAGCCGCGGGTGTCGCCGTCGGGGATGAAGCAAATGTCGTAGGAGTCGGGCTTGGTGGCCACCGAGAAGCCGCGCTTGGCTGCCTCGGCGCGCACCTCGGCCTTGGACGGGGTGGCTCCGAGCGGGAACATCGAGTGGGCGAGCTGGTCCTGGGTGAGCACGCCGAGCACGTAGGACTGGTCCTTTGCCCAGGCGCTGGCGCGGTGCAGCTCGCGGTTGCCGTCGGCATCCGTTCGGATCGTGGCGTAATGGCCGGTGGCGACGGCGTCGAAACCGAGGTCGAGGGCCTTCTCGAGCAGGGCGGCGAACTTGATCCGCTCGTTGCAGCGCATGCACGGGTTGGGGGTGCGGCCGGCCGCGTATTCGTTGATGAAGTCGTCGACGACGTCGAGCTTGAACCGCTCGGAGAAGTCCCAGACGTAGTACGGGATGCCGATGATGTTCGCGGCCCGTTGGGCGTCCATCGAGTCCTCGACGGTGCAGCAGCCGCGGCTGCCGGTGCGCAGGGTGCCGGGCATGCGGCTGAGGGCCAGGTGCACCCCGACCACCTCGTGCCCCGCCTCGACCATGCGGGCTGCGGCGACGGCGGAGTCCACCCCACCGCTCATTGCTGCCAAAACCTTCACCTGACGAGTGTAATCGGGCGAAGCTGAATGGCCAATGCGCCCCTGCACGGTCCCGGTGCCGAAGTGCCCGTTCCGGTCGAGAGTGTCCGTTGTACCGGCCACTCTCGACCGGAACAGGCACCCTCACGCCGTGCTGGTGCCAATGGGCCGGCACGCCACCGGCCACGGACTACCGGGCCACGGACTACGGGCCACGGGCCACGACGGCTGCCCGCGGCGCGGTCAGCGCCCCGGCACCCGATCGGCGAGGCCGGCGCGGGCCGCCCGGGCGTGAGCCGCGGGC